>NZ_JAPDHR010000064.1:0-2336 GCF_030063005.1 Dehalobacter sp. | reverse complement strand
ATGATCAGGACAGATATCCAGTTAATCTTAACAAACAAAATCCGGCTGCAACACTAAATTCTACTTATCGCAGCACTAAGCTCTGATTGTCTGCTAAAAGCGGAAGTTAGATTTTCATTTTAGGTTATAAAACTACTCTATTAATTTTAATGTACAAAGATATACAATATATCCATTTTCTTCAAAAATATCTATATATAGTATATAGAGGTGATTGCCATGTTTCTTAAAAAGAGTGTTAGTAACGGAAGAGCATTCCTGTCTTTTGTACAGGGTTAACAAATTAATGGTGAGGTTAAACATAAAACCGTAGAAAAGATCGGTTACCTTGATGATTTGAAAAAAATATACGATGATCCAATTGCCCACTTTAAGTCTATTGCAAAAGAACGCAACCTTTCTGTTCTTCCTCCCGAGCGAAAAATTAAAGTTGCCATTAACCTGCGCCTTGCAGATAATGCATCTTTCAGAAATAACTTGGGATATGCTATTCCTAAGCGTATTTATTCTCTGCTTGGCATCAATACTTTTCTTCAGAATAAGCAGAAACGTCTAAACATCGAATACAGATGTCACAAATTATTACTTTGAGATCCCTTACAATGATGAGGACGAATATGATGATAACGGTATTCTGGAAACAAAGGATTACGAAAAAAAGACCATCAAAGGAACACCGCCCTGATCCGATTGTCCAGATGGGTCTTTTGATAGACTCAAACGGCATTCCCATGGCTTTCAATACCTTTTCCGGAGGAGAAAGCGAAAAGACCTCTCTTCTTCCGATCATCCGCAGGGTAAAAAAGGATATCTCGATGGATACATTCATACTAAGGAAATAGATAAGGCTGGAGAGGAAGTTATTTTCACCCACAAATCCAGAGTATATGCAAAAACCATACAACTAGAAAACACGCAGGGAAAACGCACCTTGAAAATGACCATTTATCAGAAACAAATGGCCTAATATTCAAAAAAATATGCAGAAAAAACAGAAAAAAGAAAGGGCACTTGTCCTTGCAAAGGCAAAAGATTTAATTGCCAATCCTGGTAAATATACAAGGGCTACCAGTATCGGTGCTGCTGGATATATCAAAAACATAAAGTTCGTCAAGGAAACTGGTGAAATACCGGAATTTCTACCTGTTTGATTACAGGGATGAAATCCTGCAGTCGTTGGAAGGAGTCCTCGGCATTGACTTAGGGAATAAAATTATGATTACATCAGAAATGAGAAAATTTTGCAATACCACAAAATAAAGTCTGAATATACAACACTAATATGCCAAAAAAAGCTCTGCAGTCCGCATAAATGCTGTACTGACAGAGCTTTTTTATATATTTTTACTGCAAAACTCAGGTTAAAACTATTCTATTAATTTTAATGTACAGGGAGTAAAATAAACCTGTGGAGGATGAAAAAATGAGCAAAAATGGGAAACGTTATGACGAACAATTTAAGAAAGATATCGTACGGCTGATACAAATAGTTTATGAATCATCAAGAAAGCGAGCAGCTCCGGCTTTCCGGTTGAGAAGATGTGCGAAACATTAGATGTGTCCCGGAGTGGTTTCTATGATTGGGATAGCCGAGGACCAAGCAAGCGTCAAATCTTCTTAATCAGAACTTTAAAGCAGATGCACCCAATACCGTCTGGGTGACGGACATAACCCAATTTGCAATTGGAAATGGAAAACTATATCTGGCAGCCATTAAGGATTTATTTCATAAAGAAATCGTCGGTTGGGCAATAGCAGACCATATGAGAACAGAACTATGCTTGGAAGCACTAAGGAATGGTTTAAAGCGGCACAGGCCGGACGAAGGATTAATCCATCACTCTGACCAAGGAAGCCAATATTGTAGTGCAGCCTATATCAAAGAACTGGAGCAAAATGGAATTAAACCTTTTTCAGTACCATCAAATCAGAAAGGCTACATCACAGGAAGTACAAGAACTTGAAAGAAGCAAGAAATGATATATTCTAGTATATAGAAGGCTTCTGCAATCGAAAGCGAAGACACCAAGCATTAGGCAACATAACACCAGTTGAATTCTTAAAGAGATACTATGAATATCAACGAAGAGCCGCTTAGCGAAGTCGTTTGGCCGTTGTCAAGGGCGAGCAACGCTCGTTCATCGGAGGCGAAGCCGAAGACCCTTGACTGCCAGGATAATCTTAAAAGATAGGATAGATTAACTTGCCAAAGAGACCGTTTCAGATTTTGTGTAAACCTCCAGAGTAATGTAAGATAAGAGCATCACATGGAGGTTTTTTATTAATGGTAAAGAGGAGAATCAGTCCCGAGAGAAGAGAACAACGGAAAAAGTTAC
>NZ_JAPDHR010000063.1:0-16777 GCF_030063005.1 Dehalobacter sp. | reverse complement strand
ATAGTGTAATTTGTTCGCGGTTTATTCCGTTTTTATATGGCATAATTATTCCCCTTATGATTCGGTTTCCTTACTTAATTATACCATATTTATCCATTATTCTCTACGTTTTTACACAGCCTGTGGAGGGCGCTATCTGCCGCAAGCGGAATTGTGACACCCAGACCAACCCTAGATACTTATTCCATTCGTCTCCAACCGAATAACATTGTAGATTTTATCCAGCTTGCTGTAGGAGTTCAGGGATTGGATGGCCTGACGGAGCTGTCCTTCCCGGCAGGGGTGGGTCACCAGTGCAATTTCGGCGCTTTTATCCGGCCGCGGTTTCTGGATGATGGAATGAAAGCTAATACCAGCTTCAGCAAAGAATAACGCCAGTGTTGCAAAGACTTTTGGCTCGTCTTTAACTTTAAGCCGGATGTAATAAGCGGTTGTAAAATCATCCGTTGAGATGATCGGATAGTTGCGGTAACAGCCGCAATTCAGGAGTCCTTCGGATCCGGCGGACATATTGCGTACAATCTGGATAATGTCGGCTACAACGGAACTGCCTGTCGGCAAGGCTCCGGCGCCTTTCCCGTAAAACATGGTTTCTCCGACAGCATCACCGGTGACATAAATCGCGTTGTACACACCGCTGATATTGGCCAGCGGATGTTTTTTGGAAATCAGGGCGGGATGCACCCTGACTTCGATCCCTTCTTCCTGATTTTTGGCAATGGCCAGCAGCTTAATCACGCAGCCGAGCTCATCGGCATAGTGGATATCTTCCGGAGAAACGTTGGAAATTCCTTCGGCATAAACATCGTTAAACGTCACGCGCGTATTAAAAGCCAGGGAAGAAAGAATCGCAAGTTTGCGGGCGGCATCAAGCCCTTCTACGTCGGAGACCGGATCTGCTTCAGCATAGCCGAGCTCTTGGGCTTCTTTCAGGACATCGGCAAAATTGCGTCCCTGTTCGGTCATAGCAGACAAAATATAATTGGTCGTACCGTTAATAATCCCAAGCAGTGAGGAGATCCGGTTGGCGGTCAGGGATTGCCTTAAGGCAGCGATAATCGGGATACCGCCAGCGACACTGGCTTCAAAGTACAAATCTCGACCGTTCTTTTTCGCAGCCTCAAGCAGTTCTTCTCCATTTTGAGCTAAAAGATCTTTATTGGCGGTAACGACATTTTTGCCGTTTGCCATTGCGGTCAGGATAAGCGTGCGGGCTGGCTCGATACCGCCCATTACTTCGACAACAATGTCAATTTCCGGATCATCCGTGATCTCCCTGGGATCGTCTGTCAAAATAATGCCGCGGCAATCCGGCCGAGGTTTATGGATATCATGGACTAAAGCCTTTTTTATAGTTATATCAGCATTGGTACGGGTACTGATGTCATACCGGTTATTTTCCAGTATGGCGGCTGTACCTGATCCGACAGTTCCAAAACCCAGTAAACCAATTACAATTTTCTTCATAAATAGTTCCTCCCTATCCCCTCTGAATGAACAAGTGTTTCTGTACAGTGGACATTATACCAAGCTATCCTGGAATTGGCAAGGATATTTTTGATCGGCCCACTGCAGGATGAAAAGTATACTCCAAATATATTGACACAGTTAACTGTATCATATACACTTAGATAAAATAATTATATGTGCTATAACACATCGTTGACGAGATAATGATGGTTCAGAAAGTCCGTAGAGTTTTTCTCATATATGAATATGCACGTTAGGAAGTGTATCAATTAGACTCCCTGTTTTTTTTTATTAAGGTATATTTTACATGTTGATTGTGTTTCGTTACAATATAGATAGTGTTGAAATCAAAATTGAGTTTCGGAAAGGAGTATTCACATGATTATCTATTGCGATGGTAAATTTGTTGACAGCCAGGAGGCGAAAATTTCTGTATTTGATCATGGCTTTCTTTATGGAGATGGTGTATTTGAAGGGATCCGAGCCTATAATGGCCGGGTATTCAAATTAAAGGAACATATTGACAGACTGTATGAGTCAGCCAATGCAATTCTGTTAAACGTCGAGATAAGCCGTCGGGAAATGATGGATATCGTCGTGGAAACCGTAAGAAAAAATAACCTTACAGATGCTTATATTCGTCTGATCATTTCCAGAGGGGTCGGAGATATGGGCTTAGACCCAAGGAAATGCGCTAAATCGGAGATTATCTGCATTGCAGGCAATATCTCCCTGTACCCGCCAAGCATGTATGAAAACGGGATGGAAATTATTACGGCTGCAACTCGCAGGACCAGTTCGGATGCGTTAAGCCCGAGAATCAAATCCCTGAACTATTTGAACAATATTATGGCCAAGATTGAAGCCAATAGGGCAAGTCTGATGGAAGCATTGATGTTGAATCAGGAAGGGTATGTCAGTGAAGCCACCGGTGACAACATTTTCATTATCAAAGACGGAATTATAACCACACCTCCAGTTTATGCCGGGATTTTAAAAGGCGTCACCCGTGATTCGGTCATCGATTTAGCCCGCCAGGAAGGGATCACCGTTCAAGAAGAGCTGTTTCATCTGATTGATGTCTACAGTGCCGATGAGTGCTTCCTGACCGGTACGGCGGCTGAGCTGATTCCGATTATTATGCTGGATTCCAGAAAGATCGGGGACGGCAAACCAGGACCCGTATTTAAAAAGCTGCTGGCTAAATTCCACGAATATGTCAAAACAGAGGGAGAGCCTATCTAATACTGTACATTTCAGCGCGGACAAGTTATAGCTATAACACTGACAAAGCGTTATTTTTCTTCCTTACGATAGATTAAAGACCAAACGATAGATTAAAGACCAAAGACCGAAAATTTTTCCGGAAAGGAAGCGATCCCATGAACAGTGATGCAGTAAAAGTCGGAATTGACAGGGCACCTCACCGTTCTCTATTTAAAGCTCTCGGACTTACCGACCGGGAAATCAATAAACCCTTGATCGGTATCGTCAACTCCTTTAATGAATTTGTGCCCGGGCATATGCATCTGCGTCAAATTGCCGAAGCAGTTAAAGCCGGAGTCAGAGAAAACGGCGGCACGCCGCTCGAATTTTCGACGATTGGTGTCTGTGACGGCATTGCCATGGGACACGTTGGAATGCATTTTTCCCTGGCGAGCAGGGAGTTGATTACCGACTCCATTGAGATTATGGCCAGAGCGCATGCTGTCGATGCCCTGGTTTTTATTCCGAGCTGTGACAAAATCGTCCCAGGAATGCTGATGGCTGCGATGCGGCTGAATCTGCCGTCCATCGTCGTGAGCGGCGGGCCGATGCTGCCGGGCCGTCACGAGGGGAAAAATGTTGATTTTATTACCGTCTACGAAGGCGTTGGCAAAGTCTATAGCGGCCAGGAAAGCCAGGAGTGGCTTCAGGGCCTCGAACAGAATGCGTGCCCAACCTGTGGTTCCTGTGCCGGGATGTTTACGGCAAACTCCATGAACTGCCTGACAGAGGTCATCGGCATGGCCTTGCCCGGCAATGGTACGATACCGGCCGTCTATTCCGAGAGAATACGCTTGGCCAAAGAAACCGGCTATCAGGTTATGAACCTGCTGCGGGACAATATCCGGCCGCGTGATATCGTAACGAGCACTTCAATCAGGAACGGCGTTGCCGCCGATATGGCGTTGGGGTGTTCAACCAATACCATCCTTCATCTGCCTGCGATTGCGTTTGAAGGAGAAATAGAATTTGACCTGGCCGAGATCAATGCGATCAGTGACCGGACCCCTCAGATTTGCAAACTGAGTCCGGCGGTGAACGGGCATTATCTCGTCGAAGTCAATGAAGCAGGCGGGATCAGTGCCGTTTTGAAGAGCTTGCTGGATGCCGGTTTGATTGATGGTTCCGGGATGACAGTTTCCGGCAGTACCATGGCGGAAAGACTAAGCAGCGCGGTTGTCAAAAATCCGAGTGTGATTCGGCCGCTAACTGATCCGTACTCTGCCAAAGGCGGACTCTGTGTCCTGTTTGGTAACCTGGCGCCGGAAGGAGCCGTGATCAAAGTAGGTGCGCTGGCGAACAGAGATATTGTCTTCGAGGGCGCGGCCAAGGTCTACGACGGAGAAGACCTGGCGGCGGAAGCGATCCGCAGCGGCGTGATCAAAGAAGGCGATGTCGTGATTATCCGCTATGAAGGACCGAAGGGCGGGCCTGGTATGCGAGAGATGCTCGGACCAACAGCAACCCTAGCGGGAATGGGCCTTGATTCTTCCGTGGCACTGTTGACGGACGGACGTTTTTCCGGAGGCAGCCGCGGACTTTCGATCGGGCACATTTCTCCGGAAGCAGCGCTCGGCGGGGAGATTGCGTTCGTAGAGAACGGCGATATGGTTCGGATTGATTTAGAAAAACGGACCATTGACTGGCTTCTGCCCGAATCTGAAAAAGCAGAAAGAAGAAACAGCTTTGACCCCAAAAAAGGGTTGGAGAAAGTGTATAAAGTAGCAGGCCGGACAGGATATCTGGGACGTTACGTCCAATTTGCCCAGTCGGCCAATAAAGGAGCAGCTTTCCGGACAGTCAAGGAGGAATGAATGAATGGATAAGTCCAAAGAAGACGCCTTAATAGCCAGAGACCCTGAAATTACCTGGGAAGACGAAGAAAGTCTTGCTTTGGATAATTATAATGGCGCCAAAGCGCTGCTCGATGTACTGGACCAGGAGGGGGTAGAGCTGATCTTCGGGTATCCCGGCGGATCTTTGCTAGCACTGTATGATGCGCTTCTGGACAGCTCGATCCGTCATATCCTGCCAAGACATGAGCAGAGTGCTGTTCATGCCGCCGATGCCTACGCACGGGTCAGTGGCAAGGTGGGTGTCTGTCTGGCTACCTCAGGTCCGGGAGCCGCCAATATGGTCACGGGAATTGCAAATGCGTATATGGATTCCATCCCGCTTGTGATCTTAACCGGTCAGGTATCGACCCATCTGTTGGGGACAGATTCTTTTCAGGAAGTTGACATTACGGGGATCACGATGCCGATAACGAAGCATTCCTATCTGGTTAAAGATGCTAGGGATATCCCGCGTATTGTGAAAGAAGCGTTTTATATTGCGAGTACAGGCCGCCCGGGTCCGGTCCTGATCGATCTGCCGAAGAATATTATGGCAGCAGAGGTCAATGAGCCTTATCCGTCCAAAGTGGCGCTGAAAAGCTATAAATTTTTTACCAAGGGAAATCCCGGTCAGATTTCTGAAGCAGCCAGAGCACTGGCCCAAAGCAAAAAACCGGTTGTTTATGCCGGGGGAGGCGTCATAACCTCCGGAGCCGGCAAGATTCTTCAGGAAGTACTCGAAAAAACCAATCTTCCTGTGGTCACGACCCTGATGGGCATTGGCAGTGTCCCATCCAAACATCCGAATCATTTAGGGATGGTCGGAATGCATGGGACCATTACTGCCAATCTTGCCGTAGATGCGTGTGATTTACTGATTGCGATCGGTGTCCGCTTTGACGACAGGGTCACGAGCGGGCTGAAGCACCGTTTTGCCACGAAGGCGAAAGTCATTCATATTGACATCGATCCTGCCGAGATCGGCAAAGTCATCCGGGCACATATCCCGATTGTCGGAGATGCCAGACTTGTCCTGGAAGAGTTCCTTACCAAAATCAATCCGCCGGCCATTCAGGATTGGTGGAACGAACTCAGGAGCTGGCAAAAGGAATACCCGTTAAGCTATGAGCAGGATGGCCGCCTCAATCCGCAGACGATTTTGGAAGCGATGGGGAAAATCAGCGGGGAAGAAGCGATCGTGGTAACAGATGTCGGACAGCACCAAATGTGGGCGGCTCAATTCTGTCCGATTAATCAAGAAAGACATTTTATTACCAGTGCGGGTCTGGGAACGATGGGTTTTGGTCTTCCGGCTGTGATCGGCGCCCAGTTTGCGAAACCGGACAGTCTGGTCTTTCTGGTTACCGGAGACGGTTCTTTACAAATGAGCATCCATGAGCTCGCCACTGCGGTCCAATATCACCTTCCCGTAAAAATAGTCCTGATGAATAACGGGGTTTTAGGCATGGTTAGGCAGATGCAAAAAATGCTCTTTAACGAGCGTTTCAGCCAAATCCAGCTGGATGCCAATCCCGATTTTGTAAAGCTTGCCGACGCCTACGGGATCAAAGGGCGCAGAGTCGAGCAGGCCGATCAAGTTGAAGACGCCTTGAAGGAAGCTGTTGCAACGCCCGGACCGTTTTTGCTGGATTTCACGATCTCACCGGATGAAGTTGTACTTCCTTTTGTTCCTGCCGGTCAGGGAATTACCGAGATACTGGAGGGGAAGGAATAATGCTGCATACACTCGCAGTAATGGTTGAAAATGATCCGGGGGTCCTGGCAAGGGTATCAGGCCTGTTTTCCCGGCGGGGCTACAATATCTACAGCCTGACGGTATGTCAGACTGAAAATCCGGACCTTTCCATGATGACGATCGTGGTCGAGGGTGACAGCCAGGTCATTGAACAGGTCACCAAGCAGCTGCATAAATTGGTTGTCGTCCATAAGGTGACCAATCTGAGCCAGGAGTCCGTGGTGAACAGGGAGCTGGCCCTGATCCGGGTCAAGGTTAAATCGGATACCCGGCTCGAAGTACTCCAAACGGTAGACATCTTCAGGGGCAGAGTCGTTGATATGGGCAAAAATAACCTAACGATCGAGCTTACCGGGGATGAAGATAAGATCGATGCGTTTGTCAGAACGATGCGATCTTACGGCATTCTCGAACTTGTCAGAACCGGTAAAATTGTGATTGCCCGATCTGATAATTAATACGGTAAGCGACTGATAGATGCTTTACTAATAAATTTTCACTTAAATAAATAATGAATAAGGAGAGTAAATAACATGGCTAAAATGTATTATGATCAAGATGCTGATATGGGACTGCTGAAAGGAAAAACGATTGCGGTAATGGGTTGGGGAAGCCAGGGTCATGCTCAATCCCAAAACCTTAAAGATTCCGGTTTGAACGTGATTGTGGGCTTGCGTAAAAACAGCCCGAGATGGAAAGAAGCCGAAGAAGCCGGTCTGACGGTGATGACAGTCGCTGAAGCCGCAGCCAAAGCGGACCTGATTCAAATCCTTCTGCCTGATGAGACCCAGAGCAGGATCTACCGGGAAGAAATCGAACCATCGCTCACTGCGGGCAAAGTACTCTGTTTTTCACACGGTTTTAACATTCACTTTGGTCAAATCGTGCCGCCGGCTAATGTCGATGTGATCATGATCGCTCCGAAGAGCCCGGGACATCTGGTGCGCCGGACTTACACTGAGGGCGCAGGAACTCCGGGACTGATCGCCGTCTATCAGGATGCTACCGGTAATGCGCATCAGATCGGTCTCGCTTATGCCAAAGGGATCGGCTGTACCCGCACAGGGCTGATTGAAACCACGTTTGCTGAAGAGACCGAAACCGATTTATTCGGTGAACAGGCAGTACTTTGCGGCGGTGCGTCCGAATTGGTCCGCGCCGGTTTTGATACACTTGTAGAAGCCGGTTATCAGCCGGAAATCGCTTACTTTGAGTGTCTGCATGAATTGAAATTAATTGTCGACCTGATGTATGAAGGCGGAATCAGCCGGATGCGCTACTCCGTTTCCGATACAGCCCAGTACGGGGATCTGATGGTCGGCAGACGCATCATTACGGAAGAAACCCGCAAGGAAATGAAGAAGGTCCTTTCCGAAATCCAGAATGGGGAGTTTGCCCGCAAATGGCTCTCCGAAAATCAGGTTGGCCGTCCGGTCTTCAATGCCATGACCCGCAGGGATGCCGAACATAAAATTGAAAAAGTCGGTCAGGAACTCCGTTCCATGATGCCGTGGCTGAAGAAGAAATAAAGTCTGCCGAATCCCTATTTTGACTATTTGAGTAGGTTCGCAGGTACAATAATATATTCAAGTAGGTCTGGGGGCCACAGTACCGCTTTCGGCAAATTGAGCCCTCCATGGCTCAAATAGCCGCGCTGCGCAATCCGTGCTTCGCTTGTCGCGGAACTGTGGCCCCCAGACTGATCTTAAGTATGATACAGCAGTTTTTATAAGCTAACTCTTTCCAGAATATAGAATTTAGATGTTTGGTTTTTTAAAAGAATCTGTGTTCTAGAATGTTATACTTGCATGTCGATTCCAACAATGTATTTTTCAGAATAATATAACTAAAATATATTCCAAAGATTAGTCTCCGTAATATATAGCCAGCGTAAGCGGAGCAAGGAGTGCGCAGCGCGGCTTTTTGAGCCAGGAGGGCTCAATTGCCGTAAGCGGCGATATATTACGGAGACCTACCCGGAAAAAATCTTTATGTATAAAATTGATTCGAAGCGCAGGGGGTGGATAGGGTGAGACGGATTGAATTTTTTGACACAACGCTGCGGGACGGGGAACAGTCTCCCGGCGTTGCGCTGAATATGGAGGAGAAGCTGCAGATTGCCCGTCAGCTGGAAAAATTGGGTGTGGATGTTATTGAAGCTGGTTTTCCAATCACTTCTCCGGGCGATTTTGAGGCTGTATCTTTGATCGCCGAAAAAGTCAGGAATACGACCATTGCTGCGCTTGCCAGAGCTGAATCTAAGGATATTGAAAGGGCCTGGGAGGCAATTCATATTGCGGAAAGCCCGCGAATCCATACGTTTATTGCGACATCTCCGATTCATATGCAATACAAGCTCAGAAAAACACCGGATGAGGTGTTGGAACGCGCTGTCTATGGGGTCAAACTGGCAAAATCCAAAGTTAGTGATGTCGAATTCAGTGCTGAAGATGCGTCCCGCAGCGATGTGGATTTTCTGGCCAAGGTATTCTCACTGGTCATTAAGGCCGGAGCTACTGTGATTAACATTCCGGATACCGTCGGGTATGCGATGCCCGCAGAATTTGCTCAGTTCGTCAAGGCGATCATGGACAAAACCGATGGCATTGAAAAAGTCAAAGTCAGCGTCCACTGCCATAATGATCTCGGATTGGCCGTCGCGAATTCCCTGGCTGCAGTCAAGGCAGGTATTCATCAAATTGAATGTGCGGTCAACGGCCTCGGAGAACGGGCCGGGAATGCTGCGCTGGAAGAATTGGCCATGGCGCTGCACACCCGGAAAGACCTTTATGGGGTCGAGACAGGTATCATCACCCGGGAGATTTCCCGGACCAGCAGTCTGGTCAGCAGACTGTCCGGTATGAGGGTCCAGCCGAATAAAGCGATTGTAGGTAAGAACGCTTTTGCGCACGAATCAGGCATTCATCAGGACGGGGTTCTGAAGGAACGTAGTACGTATGAAATTATGTCCCCGGATGCCATCGGACTTGACATGAATACGATTGTCCTCGGCAAACATTCCGGGAGGCATGCGGTCAAACAGTCTCTGGACGACCTGAGCATTGAAGTCAGTGAAGAACGCTTTGAGAAGCTTTTTGAAGACTTCAAAATCCTTGCTGAGAAGAAAAAGATTATCACGGAAGCTGATCTTTATGCGCTTGCTGAAACGCAGGAGGCAGAGGAAACACTGGCCTTAAATTACTGGCAGATTCTAAGCGGAAATAACCTGAAGCCTACGGCAACGATTGGCCTAGAGCTGAAAGATGGGAAAGAGCATCATAATGAGCTGGCGAAAGCGGCTTATGGTGACGGCCCTGTAGCGGCTGCCTATAAGGCAATCGACAAAATTGTCGGGATTGAAGGAAAACTGCAGAATTTCTCGTTACAGGCAATTGACGTCGGCGAGGATTCTCAGGGTGAAGTAACCGTAACGGTTTCGTTCGGTGATCACACTGTTGCCGGCCGGGGTGTCAGTCCGGATATTATCGAGGCCAGCGTCAAGGCCTATGTCCAGGCTGTCAACAGGGCGCTCGGTAAAGGTTGGATCAGCCTGAAGCAAAGATGATAACTGGAGGTAAAACAGGCCGCGATGATGCATGATTGCGGATACTTATTATCTCATCTGCGCGTACGGAATGTTTACGGAGATGAGATAATGTTAAGGAGCACATGAAAAAGGAGGTTGTTGCCCATGGGTATGACGATAAGCGAAAAAATTCTGGCAGCCCATGCCGGAGTAGATAAAGTCGTTCCCGGAGAAATCATCAATGCCAAACTGGATGTGGTCTTATCCAATGATGTTACAGCTCCGGTCGCGATCAAAGAGTTTGAAAAATTAGGAATTGAGAAGGTATTCGACAAAGAAAAAATTGCACTGGTACCTGACCATTTCACCCCGAACAAGGATATTGCCTCCGCGGAACAATGCAAAATCGTTCGCGACTTTGCCCGGAAACATGAGGTTAAACATTACTGGGATACCGGAAGAGTCGGCATCGAACATTGTCTGCTTCCGGAGCAGGGGGTGGTACTTCCCGGTGACCTGATCATTGGCGCCGATTCCCATACCTGCACGTACGGTGCACTCGGTGCGTTTGCGACCGGCGTAGGCAGTACGGATTGCGCGGCCGGGATGGCCACAGGCGAAGCCTGGTTCAGAGTTCCGGAGACCTTGAAATTTGTTTTTCACGGCACAAAGTTCCAGCCGTATGTCGGCGGCAAAGACCTGATTCTATATATCATCGGCAAAATCGGCGTTGACGGTGCCCGCTATAAAGCGATGGAATTTACGGGAAACGGCATCAAAGCACTCTCTATGGACAACAGGCTGACGATGTGCAATATGGCGATCGAGGCTGGCGGCAAGGCCGGGATCATTGAACCGGACGAGATTACGCTGGCGTACGTCAAAGCCAGGGCAAAAAGGGATTATAAAGTTTATCATAGCGACCCGGATGCCGTATACGAGAAGGTTTACGAATTTGACACGGAAGATATTCCGCTGCAGATCGCTTTCCCGCATCTTCCGGAGAACACCAAATCGGTGGAGGAAGCAAAGGGTTTGAAAATAGATCAGGTTGTGATAGGCTCGTGTACGAACGGACGTCTTGAGGATCTCGAAATCACGGCTAAGATTCTGAAAGGGAAGAAGATCCATCCGAATATCCGCTGCCTGATTTTCCCGGGCACCCAGGATATCCTGCTTGAAGCGATGAGCCGCGGCTGGATTCAGACCATGATTGAAGCCGGAGCAGCAGTCAGTACGCCGACCTGCGGGCCATGTCTGGGCGGCCATATGGGGATTCTGGCCAAAGGTGAGCGGGCGCTGTCCACCACAAACAGGAACTTTGTAGGCCGGATGGGTCATCCTGAAAGCGAAGTATACCTGTGCAATCCGGCAGTCGCTGCGGCTTCAGCCATATGCGGACAAATCGTTCATCCGAGGGAGGTCGTTGATAATGGGTAAAGCTTGGAAATTCGGCCATGATATTGACACGGATGTCATCATCCCGGCCCGCTATCTGAACCGCTTTGAACCGGAACATCTCGCCGCCCATTGTATGGAAGATGCGGATGCTTCTTTTGCGGCCAACGTGCAACCCGGAGATATGATGATCGGCGGCAAAAACTTTGGCTGCGGATCTTCCAGGGAACATGCTCCGCTGGCGATTAAAGCTGCCGGTGTCAAAGCCATCATCGCAGAATCCTATGCGCGGATATTTTACCGGAATGCGCTGAACATCGGGATGCCGATTCTGGAGTGCCCGGAAGCTGTCAGAGGCATTGAGGCCGGTGACGAAGTCGAGGTCGATCTCCAGAGCAGCACGATCCAAAACATCAGCAAAGGAACAAGTTTTCAGGCTACTCCCTTTCCGCCATTTATGCAGGAACTGATCAAAGCCGGTGGGCTGGTTCCGTACGTAAAGGAGAAAAGAAAGAATGCCTAAAATTGCCGTATTGCCCGGCGACGGGATTGGAAGAGAGATTATTCCTGAAGCGCTGAAAGTGCTTCAGGCAGCATTAGAAGACTGCCCGGTCAAGTTTGAATTCGATCGTTATTTGATCGGCGGAGCCGCAATTGATGAAGTCGGCAAAGCACTGCCCGCCGAAACACTGGATGCCTGTAAGAAGGCCGACGCGGTGCTTTTAGGTGCGATCGGCGGACCGAAATGGGATACACTGCCGGCCAAGGAAAGACCTGAGCTTGGCGCGCTACTGCCTATCCGCAAAGAACTCGGACTGTATGCCAATATCCGTCCGGTCAAGATGATTCCTTCGCTCATTTCGGCTTCCACCTTAAGGGAAGAAGTTGTCAAGAATGTGGATATGGTTGTGATCCGCGAGCTGACCGGCGGAATCTACTTTGGCGAAAAGGGAAGAAACGAAAACCCAAAGGCCGCTTATGATGTTCTGCTTTATCATGAAGACGAAATCCGCCGGATCATTGAGCTTGGCTTTGAAACTGCCAGAGGCAGACGGAAAAAGCTCTGCTCGGTCGATAAGGCCAATGTGCTCGAGTCTTCTCGTTTCTGGCGGGAGATTGCTGAAGAAGTGGCCAAGGAATATCCGGATGTCGAGCTGATGCATATGTATGTTGACAATGCTGCGATGCAGTTGGTGCGTTATCCGGAACAGTTCGACGTGATTGTCACCGAGAATATGTTCGGGGATATCCTGACCGACCTGGCTTCGATGCTCGGCGGATCGATCGGCATGCTTGCTTCAGCCAGCCTGAGCGGTAAAAAAGGACTATATGAGCCGGCTCATGGCTCCGCGCCGGACATTGCCGGCCAGAATAAGGCAAATCCGCTGGCCACGATCCTTTCGGCGGCGATGATGCTGCGCTATACGTTTGACCTGAATGAAGAAGCCGACAGAATTGAACAGGCAGTTGCTAAAGTGCTGGATCAGGGATGCCGGACGGCTGACCTGGCCAAACCCGGCGATAAAGTGCTTGGGACGAAAGAAATGGGAGACGCAGTGGTGGCCGCGCTGTAAAAATTACCACTTAAATATAAATTGGCTTTAAGTCAAATATTGGGATGGGCCCCTAGACAAAAGGAAAACTTCAAACTGATGATGCTGATAATAGTTTTTAGACTGTTATTAGCATTTTTTTTGACGACATGATGCTATCCGCTTTTCGGCTCTTGTGAGCGACAGTATGTATTACTAAAGCGAAAGAGTTATTGGGTGACCTGGATCCTGGCGCTCTTTTAAACAAAGAGAATAAGGAAGACTAAATCAAAAGACCGTAACGATGGTTGAGTCATTACGGTCTTTTGATTTGACCTCTAGTTGAGGTTGAGATGCAATAATATTATTGCAAGCGGGCTTAATTTGTTCTTTTCAATATTTAGAAGGTAAAGAGAATAAATATAAAGGAAATTGAGGGATAATGTGGAATTATCGTTAAGAAATGGGTCTGAGTTCAGTGATATATAATGTCTGTAATGGTAGTCGACTTTTGATGATTGATTACACTTAAAGTAAGTATTCCCGAACCTAGTTCGGAAACACCACCAAAAAAGAGGTATATACGAACTTAGTTCGGGAATACCGTAGTTATCGGAAAGATGAGGCAAAAGACGCCACGTCCTGTGGCGTCAGCTAGGAAAAGCTTTGTAGTTTAGGGGAATATTATAAGTGAAAATATTAGTTATTAAATTTTATAATTGTGGAGGAGTAATAATATGTTAACAAATTATTATTTGGTTACTACGAAAAACCTAGAAAGTATATTAAATACTATTTTGACCGCAAAGGCGCCAGAACGCTTTACCAACAAGTTTTTATCCGATCTAGGATTTACAAGTAGTAATGATCGACTAATTATAGGAATATTGAAGGCCGTTGGAATGCTTGATGAAAATTCTGCTCCTACACAAAGATATTTTGATTTTTTAGACCAGACACAGTCGAAGAAAGTCTTAGCTGAAGGCATTAAAGAAGCGTATGAGGATTTATTTAATCTTCGTATCGATGCCCAAAATATGACAAATGACGAAGTCAAAAATAAATTAAAGACTCTTACACAAGGTCAGAAGTCAGAAAAAGTTATCAGCATGATGGCAATGACGTTTAAAGCTTTAGGTGAATATGCAGATTGGGAAAAAGCAAAAAATATTACTCCGAAAAGTGAAAAGGAAGTAATAAATGTTAAGGGAAACTCTTCACATGAAAAGACCTCCATTGAAGATCAAAAAAGGCTGGAAGAGACTGTAAATGATCGATCGAAATCCCTTGATTTGCATTATAATATACAGATTCATTTGCCTGAGACTAGAGATATGGCTGTATATGATGCGATCTTCCAAAGCTTAAAAAAGCATTTGATTTAGGGGGATGGTATCAATGGATGACAAGATATATTCGTTTATCATGCGAGGAGAATTGACAAAAGTTGCTTTGGATCAATCTGGAACAGTAAGTAAACATCATTATTCGGAGATTATTCAAAAACAGATTTCTGATAGTTTATCTTTAGATTTGCTTGACGATGAATTTGTTGCAAAAGCTAAGCAAATGGCAACTGTTTATGCTGCAATTGCAGCGTTTGAAAATATGGTGAGAGATTTTGTAGTGAAAATATTAATTGAAAATAAGGGAGAGAACTGGTGGGAAGATGGTGTTTCTCAAGCAATTAGAAAAAAAGCTGAATCTAGAAAATTAGAAGAAGATAAAATCAAATGGCATACTCAAAGAGGAGATAGTTTAATTAATTATACTGAGTTTGGTGACTTAGCATCAATAATGCTTCAAAATATTAATTTATTTGAAGATCATGTAATATCTATTGAATGGGCAAAGCAAATATTCAATACGTTGGAAAGGTCACGTAATGTAATAATGCATAGTGGAGAATTAGGCACTCGTGATATTGAAAGAATTGGGACAAACATAAGAGATTGGATTAGTCAGGTAGGTGCATAAGACCCAGTGCTAAAGGGTGCGACGTCCTGTCGCACTCTGGCTCCGTGGGGCCTCATCCATCCGATAAACAGTGAATTCCCAAAATCTGAGAGGATATGCAATTAATAACCAGACCTCGGGAATTCACGGGACGTTCTACGAAACCACTGGGTCTTAATGGTTTTTGAGAAAGTATTTTTGATTTAAGTAACAAGGTGGTAATGAACCGTGAAGAAATTTACGATTTTCTCATTATTCTTCGTTTCATTGATTCTGTTTTTATCAGCTTGCTCGGCTTTTTCTCCATATTATAGTTCTATGACAGCGATCGAGAATGGCGATGTAGTCGAATCAGAAGGAAAAATTTACAATATCAATAAACTTGATAAGTTTATTGATAGTATTAATAGAGGAGAGAAGACAAAAGTCCAAATCGATAAATACAATACAAAGAATAATCCGGCAATGTACATAATTGAATTTGATGGAAAGCTATTAAGTTATTCATTTGCAAGACCTTCAAATGATGATTCTAAAGATATACTTGCTGAAGTTAACGCCGAGATTGTAAAGGCAAGTAGAGAAGAGAATGAAGATGGCATCAAATATTATCTTATAGACAATAGTGGTTTTAAAACATGTTTTTTTACTGCACCAAAGTGATTTTATATTGTTTGGGCAATTCTTTGCCGTGGCATCGTATAACACAGGATTTCCGCAACTTTGTATAGATGAATGTGGTTGGGAAGCTGCGTAAATCCCTAAACGTTATACGTAATAGGATGCAAAAGCCGCACATCCATGTGCGGAATGGTAGTAGAAGATTTTCGCTTGGAGGTATTAATATGATAAGGATGACTGAAAATCAAATTGAACCAGTTGCTAGGCTTCTGACAGAGTGTTTTATTGATGACCACTTAACTGTTTTACAAATAAAAGGGATAATTAATCAGGAAGAATTTCTTTTAAAGCTCTTCCAGATACAATTAGGTGTTTTTGAAAAAACAAGAGATGTTTATTCATTAGATGACACGTTTAATTCAGTAATAATAGGCTATGAAAAAAAGAAATTAAAATTGTTAAAGCAACTTATACTTAGTATACAGGCAACACAAGAATTAAGGAAACAAGTTGATAAAGAGGATTTTGAATTATATACAAATAACGTTAGAGCTCTTTCTAAAGCTATTAATTTAAACTGGCAAAAACAATTTGTTAAAAAGAACTATTATCATATTAATGTTATTGCTGTTGCCCAAGAAGAACGGGGCAAAGGCAAATTGAGGGCATTGATTACCCCAATTGTTGAGAATTACAAAGAAAAAAGTATTCCAATTATCTTAGAAACAGATAATCCCAATCATATTCCAATGTATGAACATATGGGATTTCAATTGATTAAAACTATGGAAGACAGCCATACCGGACTAAATCAATATTGTTTTATCAAATATCCAAATACTTAAGGATTTCTTGGGAGACGCCATCCATGGCGTCTTTTGAAAAGACTGTATATGAGAATTTTGTTGGTAATTCCGCACCAGGGAGGAATTTGGATGGATCAAATTCGCAACCGGTTGCGAATTTAAAAAGACTGTTGATTGACCGTTTACATTTGTTCAACCGTCAGTAGATTATGTATTTAAAGTGCATCATCAGTAAAGGAGAATGGTATTTATTATGTTACTTTTATCACCGGGATTTTGGGCAGCTATGTTGAGTATTGCAATTATTATGTGGGTAATCAAAATGCTTTGGAGAATTGATAAGAACGTAAAATCTATCGAACATAAATTAAATGAACTCACAACTAAGAAAGATGATTCCTTGTAGAGTCAATATAATATTTACTCTCATACACTACATTCTCATTTTACATGAATATAGTTGTGGGAAAGTTTAAGGGACTCCCATCCACAGGCTGTGTAAAAACGTAGAGAATAATGGATAAATATGGTATAATTAAGTAAGGAAACCGAATCATAAGGGGAATAATTATGCCATATAAAAACGGAATAAACCGCGAACAAATTACACT
>NZ_JAPDHR010000062.1:0-140992 GCF_030063005.1 Dehalobacter sp. | reverse complement strand
TATTCATACAACCACTCCGCTTTGGTTGAAAAAGTGTGCAAACTTTTTCAACTTTTTCAACCATATTTATTGTGATTGTACTATCTTCAAGGCTACAATTCTATGTGATGGTGTCTTTGACGCTTACCAATATTAGTACGCGCCCTTGCCCTTTAAAACAATAAAAAGGGTCTTCCAAAGTATCTTCAGATCAAGGCCGAAACGCCAGTTTTGGACGTATTCCACGTCATATTTCAGGGTTTCCGTGAGCGTCAGCTCACTGCGGCCGTTGACCTGGGCTAGACCGGTCACACCCGGCGGCATATCCAGACGATGACGTTGTTCAGGCGTATACTGGTCCACGATTTCCGGGACTTCCGGCCTCGGACCAACGATACTCATCGTACCGTTGATAATATTCAAAAGCTGGGGCAGCTCGTCCAGGCTGCTTTTTCTTAAAAATCTGCCGCTCTTCGTAATCCTCGGATCATCCTTGTCCTGAAAGAAGAAGTTGTCCGGATCAAACTTGCCTTCTTTTTTCAGCTGCTCGATTTTTTCCTTCATCACAGTATCGGCATTTGGAACCATGGTCCGGAATTTATAGATTGTGAAGAGCGCTCCGTTCCGTCCCACTCTTTCCTGCCTGAAGACTGCGGGACCCTTGGAATCGGCTTTGATCCAAAAGACAATCATCAGCCACAACGGGGATAAAATAATGAGCAGCGGGATGGAAATCAACAGGTCTAGAACCCTTTTCGCAAACAAATTACCACTCCTTGGGATTTTACTCCTTCACATCTTACAAAAATTCTTACTATCTTTCGTAGGGGATTTCGAACAATTTCCTAAACTCTATAAGAAACGAAGGAGAAAGTCTGTTCTTCCTTCTTATGACCTGACCTTTTCGATAACACGCTGTACGGCTTCGATAACATCCTGAACATCGGTATCACTCATTCTAGGATAAAGCGGCAGGGAAATAATTCTTTCATAAAGTGCTTCCGTCTTTGGAAAATCTCCGGGTTTGTAGCCAAAGGTATCCCGGTAATACGGATGATACGGAAGCGGAATATAGTGAACGCTGGTGCCGATATTTTCTTCCTTAAGCAATTCAATAAACGCAGCCCGGTCCACTGCAAGTTTATCGAGATTCAGCCTGATCATATACAAATGGCGGGCATGACGGGCATATGTAAAATCGGTCGGAACTTCAATCTCAGGAAGCTTGTTGAAAGCAGCGTTATAACGCTGCCAGATGACTTCTCTTCTGGCCTGCATGGATTCCAGTTTAGCCAGCTGGGTCATCCCCATCGCAGCCTGAATATCCGTCATATTGTATTTATATCCCGGGTATTCAATCTCATAATACCAGGAGCCTTTTTCAGAAAATCTATTCCAGGCATTCCGGCTCATGCCGTGGAGGCTCAAAACCCTCATCTTGTTGGCAAGCTCATCATCGTTGGTCGTCACCATGCCGCCCTCTCCGGTTGCCAGATTCTTCGTCGCATAGAACGAAAAGGCTGCCGCATCACCGATCGTGCCGACCATTCTGTCTTTGTACTTCGTATACGTGCCATGGGCCGCATCTTCCAATACAAAAAGGTTGTATTTTTTCGCAATCTGCATAATTTTATCCATCTCGCACGGAAGCCCGGCAAGATGAACCGGGATAATTGCCTCGGTCTTAGATGTTATCTTCTCTTCGATTTTTTCCGGATCAATATTCATGGTTTGCGGGTCAATATCTACCAGAACCGGAGTTGCCCCGCAGTGAATGATCACATTCGATGAGGCTGCAAACGTCATCGCCGTAGTGATTACCTCATCGCCCGCTCCTACTCCGGCAGCCAGCAGGGCGATGTGCAGTCCTGCAGTGCAGGAATTCAGCGCAATGGCGTGTTTAACGCCTATATATTCAGCAAAACGCTTTTCAAATTCTCCGGTCTTTGGACCCTTGGAAATCCAATTCGATCTCAGGCTGTCGACAACAGCCGCAATATCATCATCTTCAATCAGCGGCAGCGCATAGGGAAGGAACTGTTCGCGTCGTGGACTCATAAACTTACGCCTCTTTCTTCGTTTCAGTATCTGCTATCATGTTATTATGTTATTATTTTGTTCTATTGTTTTTATTTGATTTTTGTCTTTTTAATTTATCCATTAATTGTTTTTATACTTCGCTTATTCTTCAATACTTTTAACTCCTTGTTCATTGGCTAATTTTTCATTGACTCCTTTATTTTACTACGCTTTGGCCAAAAAACAACTTTAGGCTTTCTTCAAATGAAGCTGCTCAAGCCAGTTTCTGACGATACTGTCCCAGGAATAGTGCCGGATGACATATTCCCTTCCCTTTTCGGAGAGTACCCTGCAGGTTTCCGGATCTGCCTTTAGACGCATGACCATCTCGGCAAGGAGTTTGGGGCTTTCGGGTTCGAGCACCACTCCGCCGCCGCTTTCTTTGACAATCTCGGCGCCTTCACCCTCTCCGACATAGATCAGCGGCTGACCGCTGGCCATTGCCGGGAATACCTTCGAAGGCCTCACCCCTTCCGAGAGCTTATAGCGTCTAAGCGTTGAGAGGCTGATACTACTTAACGAATAGTAACGTGGAATCTCTTCGAGTGGCTGGAAATCGATAAAACGGACATTGGGCAGTTCCTTTTCCCGGGCGATCTGTTCGAGCCGGGGTCTTTCGGACCCGTCGCCGACAAACAGAAAAAATATTTCCGGCTCAGCACGCAGCAGATCGGCGGCTTCAAGCGCTGTCTCAATCCCATGAGCGTACCCCATCGTCCCGGCGTACAGGACCACATATTTCCCCTGCAGCCCAAGCTGCTGTTCCAATACCACGTCTTTGGGCCTTGGTGTAAAAAGTTCGGTATCGACACCGTTAGGCAGGAACAAGATATCTTCAGCTTGGACCCCTTTCTTTTTCAGTCCTTCCACAATCCCCTGGGTCTGCGCCGAAAGTTTAAACGCCTTGCGGTAAAAACAACGTTCCAGCCACTCGCACATGCCGATAAGCTGCTTATTGGTGACAAGTCCGAGCTGCACCGCGGATTCCGGCCACAGATCGGAGACATTGAAGATATAGGGTGCTCTTTTGAAGAAAGAAGTAATGACAGCTGTAAAACCGATAAAAAGCGGCGGAGATTCCACGACAATCAAGTCCTGGGGACCGCTGCGGCAAATTCCCAAAAAAGCAGAAAAGACAAAAGAAAAATAGTTCAGCAAACGCAGCCAGAACCTGCCCCGCTTCACTGGATAGATGCAGGTTCTCAGAACAACGATCCCTTCCATATCCTCACGCACAAACACTTTCCCCCGGTATTCATCTGGGATGATCCCGGTGGGATGGTTCGGAAAGGCAGTTACGACCGTAACTGTATTCCCCTGGTTCCGCAGGCCTTTGGCCAGCTCCCAGAGCCTTACCTGAGCTGCCCCCTTCTCCGGCGGAAAATACTGCGTCAAAAGTAAAATACGCATTCTTATCTTTACTCCTAGGTTCATACTTACTTTACTAAACTTATTTTGGCTACTTCTTCATAGTACAACGTTCCTGAAATAAATACTCAAATATATGATTGCGTTAAACTCCCGAGTTGGCCTGTGCGCCACAACTCCGCTTTCGGCTGTTGCGCCATCCGTGGCGCAAACAGCCGCGCTCCGCCTCCATGCTCCACTTAACGCTGGAATTGTGACCCCCAGACCTAATTTAGGGTAATCAAGCTTGTATGAATTATTCGAGCAGGGAATTTGAGAACGTTGTACTAGTAATAAAAGACGTGCTAAGCGCGTCCAACCGGACCGCTGATGCGGAACGCGGCGACGGCCATGGATAGCTTAATGCCGTGATACCATGAACGCAACCCATAGATGGTCTAATACACGCAGACTTACATAAACGACCTTATAATTAGTCTGTGGGCCACAGAACAATTATAAAAGCTTATGATCGGTCTGCGTGCCACGGTTCCGCGAAAAGCGGAGCAAGGAGTGCGGAGCGCGGCCTTTTGACGGCCACGGATGGCCTAATGTCGCGATGCCATGGAAGGCAAGGAGCGACGTGTCAAGGAGGACACAACGGCCGAAAGCGGAATTGTGGCACGCAGACAGGCCCTAAAAATGCAATCAATCTGTGGCCCACAGACAAGCCCTAGAATTAGATTAGTCCGCTGCCCCGCAGAGAAGCTCTAACAAATTAGTCAAGCTCCAGCCGGTACTTCCGCGAAAGCTTCAACACAACAAGCATCGCGCAGCTGAGCCAGAATATCGGATCCTCGAAGAAGCGTCCCTCAGCTTGAGAGCTGATAAATACGGTTGCAGCCCACAGCACATAGCCCGTGCCGGCAAAGTATTGGTTTTGCTCCTGAAACATACCGAGGTAGTCATGTCCGAGGCTGAACAATTTGGCCAGCCTGTACAGGATCGCTGCCCAGATCACCGTGAGTACAGCCAACCCCACGACCCCCAGTTCCGAAGCGATCGTCAGAATGGTGGTGTGGGAGCGTATCGCTCCGCCGGGAATATTCATGAAATCAAAATAACTCTGTTTAAACACAGTCTCGAAAGTGCCAAGGCCTGTGCCAATCAGCGGATGGTCCTTGAATATTGCAATTGCGGCCTTCCAAAGGTATAAACGCTGCTCACTCGAGTATGCGAAACCCTTCGTTATCGTCAGCATCCTCTCCCAGATTTCCGGACGCAGGAAGATCACAATTGCCCCGCAAAGGGCACCTAAACCGAGAACCCAGAGAACAGCCTTTTTGTTCGGCAAAAAGATCAAAGTAGCAATCAGAATCGTCAGCAGCGTCAGGAATCCACCGCGGGAACCTGTCAGCACCAGTTCTGCCAGCAGGACGGCCAGACATGCCATATAAATCAGTTTATGGCTTCTTTCCCGGGTATAAATCTGCAGAACAAAATTCGACGCAATCCCGAGGATGATGTAACGTGCAAAAATATTGGGGTCGACAAAGGTAGCATTGACCCGCAGCGTCTGCTCAACCAGCAGTTTGTCTCCCTGCCAGATCAGGTTCCCCGTAATTCCTTCATAGAAACTGACCAGCGCAAGCAGGAGTGCCATGATATGTACGGCTTTGAAAGGCAGCAGGGCGCGTTCTTTATCCATCAAAAGTGCGGTAGAGATAAACACAGCAAATAAAATCAGCAGCCGGATGGTTTCAGTAACAGTGTTGCCAAAGTTGGCGGAGTATACAACACTTATCCCACCAAGAATAATAAAAGCCAATAAAACAAGCGTCAGTGGATCTTTTAGAACCGCCCTAAGCTTTTTGCGCATCTTCTCCGAAAAAAACACGCGGGAAAATGCCGCCAGGATCAGAACAATACTGGCAAGCCTGGTCAGTGAGACTTCTCCCAAAATTTTTTCCAAAAAGCCAAGGTTCGGATACCAGCTAATCGATATTTCCAGCGCGACTGCCACTGCCAGCAACGGCACGAGCCATAGCGGCTTTTTGACAGCCAGGTAACCAAGAAGTATGATGGTTAACACGAATACCGGCCACTGAAGCATGTTCGATTCCTCCCAGTTTTTATTTTCGAAGACCCTTCTGAATAACAAATCCACCGATCTTCCGGAAATCCCTGTCCAATATCACGAGCGCCAGGCAATAAATGATTCCAGCCGTTACAGCAGATATCAGCGGATGAAAGCTGTTTGTCAACCAGGCGGTCCCTGCCATCAGCAAGGAAGCAAACACAATTGACGGCAGCTGGCGCCAGATCCGTATCTTATAAACCCCTTTTCGGACCAACAGGTAGTATCCGCAAAAGATAAAGATCTCGACAATGATCAGCGCATACGCAGTACCACTGATCCCGAACAGCGGATTCAGGACCATAATCAGAATAAACATCAGTACTAGCGCAGAACCCTGCACGATGGTTCTCTGCCACTGGTGGTTGGTTGTTGTCAGGACATCGCCGAGGGAAAAACTCATGCATTCCAGTGCAAAGAACCAGGACACAATCATCAGGATCGGAATCGATTCATCAAATTTTCCGGCATACAGCCATGTTGTCAGAGGTCCTGCTAAAACAAAAATCAGGATGCTGCCTGGGATCCCAATCCCGGAAAGCAGCTTAAAGACCTTTTCAGTCGTATGACGATGACCGTCCTTATCCGTTTCCCCGAGCTGATACAGCACAGGATAAAGCGCGCTGGTCATCAGGCTCGGCAGGAAGATCAGCATCAAGACAAGCTTGTACGCTGCGGAATAAATCCCTACCTCGACATTGCTGGCCGTCAGTGACAAAATCAGAATGCTGAGCTGGAAAAAGACGTTATAAAATATCCGGTGAATCCCAAACGGCAATCCGTTCCTGACCATTAGCATCAGGCTGCTCCGTTCAACGCGCGGCCTGATTTCCCTACTGAGGGCGAAAAACAGGAGTACACTAATCAGTATATACGTAAACAAATGGGTAAACGTAATTGCGACGACTCCCATCCCGGCAAAGATCACCGCAATGGTCAGCCCTCCGATCAGAAAGGTGGTCAAAAACTGGAAGGCTGCAGCCAGGTAGAGCTTCTGAACGGCTTGATAATAGTTATAGACCGACTGATTCAGCGCATTGAAAGATACAGCCACGCCCAAAACAACAACCATCTCTTTGGTCGACGTATTGTATCCGGCCGGGAACATAAAGATGACCATTAATAGAAAGCATACAATGGAGATTACGGTCTTGACAAACAGCGTGTTGCCGAAATACCGCGGCAATTCGGTCAGGTTCCTCGAACAATCCTGCACCATGAGCTGACTGATTCCAAGCTCCGCAAACAGGATAAACGTTCCAACGAACGCGTACGCTGTGGAGTAATCTCCAAATGGTCCCGGGCCAAGATAGCGGGTAACAAATATACCCACCACGGCGGCAATGGCCTTGGCAAGTACTCCTGATATTCCCAGGGCCGCAGCATTTTTAGCGATCAGGCGGGTATCCAAACTCTATCACTTCTTCTTTAGCTTTTCTTCATTCGGCATTACGGTTTCTCTTGGACGCTTCGATCTATTTCCATCTTTTCAGTATGTTCTTAAGTCTTAGTTCTCAAATCTGCTGTAAATCTTCAGCAGCTTTTCCTCCATCTTGCCCCAGTTGTACTCTTCTCTGACAGCCTTGATGCCGTTATCGCCCATCTCTTTGCAGAGCCGCGGATCGGCCAGCAGGATGCCCAGACCTTTGGCAATATCCTCAGGCTTGGTCGGATCAACAATGATCCCACTGTTGTAGCTGGTCAGAAAACGCTGGATCGGAGGAAGATTGCTGCCGACAATAGGGATGCCGCAGCTCATATATTCAAACTGTTTAATCGGTATGTTCTTAAAATATTTGGGCAGCGGCAGCAGCGTAACTACGCCAACCCTGGACTTTCGGATATAATCCTGGACCTCGAGATGGGGTACCCGTCCTGTGAAAAGGATATGATTGCTCAGATCATTTTCTTCGATGTATTGGGTGACGATTTCTTTGCCTTCTACGTCGTTAAAAGGCCCCACAAAAATCATCCGGATATCCGGATACTTCTCCTTCAGCAGCTTGATAGCCTGGACAGTCATATATACGCCGCGCTCCAGTGTAATATCCCCCTGGTAAATGGCATCGTATTCCTTTTCCGGGAGTTCCGTTTCTTTTGGCGAAGCGTCAGCTTCCGGCGGTATAAATTCCGTAAAATTATAGATCACATCAACTCTTGGATTTTTATCGGCAAACCGGTCTTTGACCGCATCATCTGCCGTGATGATCTGGTCAAATTTTTCAGCATAATACCGTTCACTTTTATCGACCAAAAAAGTAGCCAAGGGTCTCAAAATCCGCGGGATCTTCCTGGACATGCGCATCATATCCGGGTAATGTTCGTGGACATCGTAAATCAGCTTGCACGCAGGCAACGCTTTTTTAATCTTTAACACTTTGTAGATCAGTTCAAAGTCGTGGAAATGGCAGATATCCGGTTGCAGTTCGATCGCTTTGGCAACGACGGTATCCCCGAGCTTAAAACGGCCGTAAAGAGACCCCGCTTTTGGCACGCCAATGATCCGGATCCCCTGTTCCATATATTCAGTTCTCTCATCAGGTACAATCAGGGTAATGTCGTCATATTTTTTCTTAAGAGACAAAGCCTGCTTGTAAAATATTCGGTTATCGAGGGCCGGATGACCCGTTGTGAGAATGCATATTTTCAAACTGTCCTGCCTCCTGTTAAACTTCGATAGACTCTGGCCGTTTGGGCCGCATTATTCGACCAGGTAAACTGATCAAGCACCGTTTGCCTGCCTGCCTCACCAAGCCTCCGGCAGTAAACAGGGTCTCTGAGCAGTGAATCAAGTGCTCCGGTGAGATCTTCGACATTCCGGGGATCGACAAGCAGACCGTTTTGGCCATGGATCAACGCATCTTCGATCCCTTCGCCGCGGACACCGATAACCGGTAATCCCTGGGCCATCGCTTCAATATAGACGACGCCGAAGCCTTCCTGCCAGCTTGGCAGACAGAAAATATCGGCCCCAGCCATCTCTTTCATCACTTCAGGGTGGGTAAGCTTTCCAAGGAAAACAACCTTATCTTTGAGGTTCAGGCTTTTCGTCAAATCCTCTAAGGCCTGTCTTTCTTCCCCGTCACCTGCAATAAAATATTTGAGTGAAGGATATTTTCCGGCCAGAGATGAAACCACCCGGAGATTCAGATCGATGCCCTTGGTTTTCTTTAGATTTGAAACACTCAGGATCCTGATTTCTTTTCGGGTATTACCGGAAATGCCGCTGCTATCAGTACTTAAAATACTTACGTTCTGATCTGTACTGAGAATATCAGCGGAAATGCCGTGCCTATCTGAATGATGGCCGGGAAAAACATCCGACGGCGGTACACAGTCATTCAGGTCGATGCCGTTATTGATAACCTCTGTCTTCGAGAAAAAAGCCTGGTCCCTGATGATATTCTTCAGTTTGGAGCTGACTGTAATGATTCTGTCCGTACCTTCCAGTACCTCAAAAAGTCTCTGGCGGCATTTTTCATTTTTGGTCAGGGTTGACTGAAAGTCCTGCCCGTGGATGGTAACCACAAGCGGTATATCATCGTCTTTCTTCAGTAAAAATGCCGCGTAGCCGTCGGGAAGGGCCACATGGGCATGAATAAGATCAAATGGAAACTCCCCGCGGATCTGCGCGACCTGCCTGCGGATTCCCTGGTACATGAAATAGCCCGACTGCTCCAGGAAATATGAGCGCGGAAACTCGAGATAACGCGGATAGTATACTTCAACTCCGTCCACCACTGCCTTATCAGGTATGGACGCATAGGTCCGCCATTTCGGCTGGAGTGCCGGCAGAGGCCAGGGCGCATAAGGCACAGGCGATACGACTTTAATCTCACAGCCTTGATCCTGCAGCGCTTTAACCTGCTTATGAATGAAAATGCCGTAAGCCGGATTCTGAGATGAAGGATACATATGAGAGATCACTAATATCTTCACCGTTAAACCACCTTACTCGAGGGAACTGAGGGGTCTTAAGGACGTATCGTTTATCCCCCTTTGCTCCGCAAACGAATTATAAGCCAGACCCATACAAATTGCAAAAAAAGTCATCAGCTGCAGATTATAAAATATACCCGCCATGATATTAAACACAAAGATGGATGGCAGTACTGCGGCATACGCTGCCATAAACTGCATCGGCTGGCTGAATACGAGTCCCCGTCCTGAGGCAGCAATCTTAGCGCGAAGGTTTCTGATACCAAGAATAAACGGGAGCAAAAAGAAGCTCAGATAGATCGCCAGCCCGAAAAAACCATACCTTCTGGCATACAGCGCATACTCATTGTCCACAAGAGTTGTCATCACGTATTTCTGCGTACCCCAGCCAAAGACCGGAGAATCCCAAATGCTGCCGATTGCTTTTCCCCAGCGGTCCAGGTGGCCCTGGAAAGAAGTACTGTTGGAAAAGTCGAGTCCTTCCTGCAGCCTGTAGAAGAAATCGCCTGAAGCCGTTAGGAAAAGAACTGCCGTCAGCACAAACAGCGCCGCTATTTTAATCAGAACCTTTTTGTTATGCCGGTGATAGACAAAAGCCCAAATGCTTAAAATTAGAAAAAGCAGCCCAATCCCGGCCAGAGCCGTCCGGGATATCGTCAGGAATTCCAGTTTGATCACAAAGCCGATCAAAATAAACAGCAGGACCGGAAATTTTTCGTGATCTTCACCGAAATAATAGCGAACGGTCAGATAAGCTAGCGTCATCACAGTAAATATCCCGAAGAAATTCGGGTTGTCAAAGGTACCCTGCACCCTGGCCGGATTGCCGACCAAAAGGAGCTGCCAGTGCTGCTGGTCAAAATAGGGCGACAGCCAGGTATTCATATTCAGTACGTTAAAATGCTGTCCCCAGCCGAAAATAATCAAAAAAGCAAGGCCGCCAAGAAAAGCCTTGCCCAGGAAGTCAAATTCCTCTCTTCGCAGATCGATGGACAAAGCAAGCGTTACAGCCAGATAATATTTGCAGAATGTCACCAGTTCCATGACATCCCGGAGACCGTAATAACCTGCTCCTTTGATGATCACGCCATAGATGTTGGAAATGGCGTAAGAGAATACGAGTAAAACAAAAATCAGCAGAATCCACTTATGTTCTTGTTTGCGTTTTAACAACTGCTCTTTTTCTTCAGGGCTGAAGCGGAATCCTTTTGCTGCAAACAGCAGGATGTTCAGGCCAAAGACACCGAAGAGCAGCAGCTCGTCCAATCGAATATTAGGAAGAGAAGGATGAATAGGAAATGAAGGCAGGATCATTGCTGAGAGCATGGTCATCACTAAAATAAAAAGCCTGGTATCATTCCTTCTCGTAATGCCGTTATTCCAAAACATTGTGCCTCCTGTTTCACATACGGAAATTAGTAATGAATACTAAATTATTTCCTAGGGCTAGTCTGTGGGCCACAATACCGATTTTCGGCAGATTACACCCTCCTTGGTGTAAACAGCCGCGCTGCGCACTCCATGCTCCGCTCGCATCGGAACTGTGGCCCACAGACTTCTTATAAGGTTATTACGCTAATTTTGCATGCAATAGTTATTTAGATATTAAACAGTCGTTAATCACATGTACGATTTCTTCCTGCTGCTGCGGGGTCAGTTCGGGATAACACGGGATCGCCAGTGCATGCTCGCTGGCCTTTTCGGCCTCAGGGAAATCACCGGCCTTATAGCCCAAATACGCAAAAGCTTTCTGCAGATGGAGCGGAAGCGGATAATAGATCGCTGAAGCAATGCCTGCTTCCTTCAATTTCCGCATGACCTTTTCTCTCTGCTCGACTCGCATGACATACAGATGGAACACCTGATAGGCCTCCGGGTCTCTGCCGGGAAGGATCAGTTTCCCCTGATCTGCCAGCGGTTTAAGCAGGCTGTCGTACAGTTCGGCTTTTTGCCTGCGGGCTTTGTTCCATTCATCCAGATACTGAAACTTGACGCGGAGAATAGCCGCCTGAATCTCGTCCAGCCTGCTGTTGTAGCCAATCTCTTCATGGAAATATTTTGTCTTGGAGCCATGAAAACGAAACAGTTTGATCTTTTCCGCGGTTTCATCACAGTTGGTCACCGCCATGCCGCCATCACCATAGCCGCCGAGATTCTTAGTCGGGAAAAAGCTGAACGTTCCGGCTGTTCCGCAGGATCCGGCTCTTTTGCCCTTGTATTCGGCCCCGATCGCCTGGGCGGCATCCTCTATAATCTTAAGCTCATATTTTTGGGCCAGGTCCATGACCTTATCCATATTGACCATCTGACCAAAAATATGAACAGGAATAATCGCCTTTGTTCTGGAGGTAATTTTGCTTTCCAATTGGTCAATATCCATATTCAGTGTGATCGGATCAATATCTACGAATACAGGTGTTGCCCCGAGACTCGCAACTGCCTCTGCGGAAGCAAAAAAAGTAAACGGTGTCGTGATGACTTCATCCCCCTGCGCAATGCCGCAGGCTTTGAGAGCCAGTACAAGTGCATCCGTACCATTGGCAACAGCAACAGCGTGCTTTGTCCCGCAGTACGCTGCTGTTTTTTCCTCCATTGCTTTTACATTCGGTCCGAGAATGAAATGACAGGAGTCCAGAACCCCGAGTACCGCCTGATCAATCTCTTCTTTTATCGATAAGTACTGCGCCTTTAAATCCAAAAGTGGAATTGACACATGCATCCTCCTTTTCTGACGACCACGGATGGCCTAATGTCGAACAAATATCCTATGAATACAAATTGCCTTGTTTAGAGTTCATCATACCGTGTGAATAGAATTGGCGCTTCGCTTATTCCATGGATGGCATGGAGCAACTGCAGACAATATATTTAGGGTACACCCTGGACAGGTTAATTTCAAGAATTAAGCGAAAAGAATTGTTTTTATCAGATCAATTCTTCTTCTGGGACATCCCGGACGGCTTTGGCAGGAAATCCTTTGTAGACCTTCCCGGCAACTGTATCTTTTGTGATGAGCGAACCTGCCGCGACAAACGTCTCTTCCGCGACTTCGATGCCCGGAAGCAGGATTGCTCCTCCTCCGATCCGCGCTGCCCTGCGGATTACGGCTCCCTTGATATGTTTAAAACGTTTTTCGGTCCGCCCCATATAATTGTCATTCGTCGTTGTCACCATCGGCGCAATGAAGACATTTTCTTCAATCTCCATATAAGCGGTAATGTAGGAGCCGGTCTGGATCTTCGTAAAAGATCCGATCCTGGTGTTATTCTCGACAGCACTGCCGCTGCCGACAACGACTTTCTCACCAAGCGTGCAACGCTCCCGGACCAAGGCCCTGTCTCCGATAAAGACCCCGTCGCCGAGCTCCGTACCGGAATAAATCACTGAGGAGCAGCCAATGGTACACTTTTTACCAACTGTAAGCGGCGGCAGGTCTTCCGTGTTCTTGACCGTACTGGTTGCCGCTGCGCGCGGCGGGCGTCCTATTGACGAATTACTGCCGATAAACGTACCTTCTCCAATCACTGTCCCCGGATATACCACGGTATGATCCCCTGCGGTGACCCCGGCTTCCAAAACTGCCTGATTTCCCAAGGTGACATGGCATCCAAGTTTAACATTTTTACCAACCTTCACTCCATCCGCCAGTACACACCCCGGCTCCAGTATTGCCCCGTCTTCAATCACCACATTCTCCCCTATTACACAAAAAGGAGCGATACTTACCTGTTTCCCAATCATAGCGCTAGCCGCGATAACCGCTCCGGAATGAATTTCAGCTGCCAAATCAAACCCTTCTTTCTATACAAATTGATTTATTAATATTCTAGGAACAAGATATTATAAAGAATACTCTGATACACAAATAAACGAGGATGTTTTGCCATAAACATCCTCACATGTAGTGACTTTCACCTTGATAAATAACATTTACATAGGGAAAGTTTCATTCCGTTCCCAGGATTCTACGATCCGGACTGCCTGATAATAGTCAAAGCCTTTGCCTAATAAGTAAGCAATAAGGGCTGTTTCCATAACACCGTGTCTGACATTCACAGTCCCCGCTTCTCTCATTCCATGCCTGACGGCAAGCTCGACCTGCATCATTGTCTGGTGATAATCCGGCATCATCGAATATGTTCCCGGCCCCGGTCCATCATAAGGAGGTCTCATTTTTCTGTCTCCTTTCCGGTTTTAGTGTACTATACAAATATGTACCAACCGAAAAGGAAGTGCATGGCTTTTTTTAATCTTCAATTAACGGAAGTTTAACCGGCACCCCGGTTTCCTGGCATTTATAGATGGATAAAATGATTTCAAGTGCTTTCCGTCCCTCTTCACCAGGAACTGCCGGAATCCCGCCGGTTCTGACTGCTTGGATCATATCCTCAATGATTTCCCGGTGGCCGAATCCGTACACGTCAGGCGGATCGGTCTCCTGGGCAGCAAAGATCTGCTGTTTTTCAGCTTCGCTGCCTGGGAATTCCCATACTTCGACGCGGTTCACTGCGATCCCGCCTATCACGGCTGAGCCTGTCTCTCCAAAAACATTCAGCGTTTCCTCAATGTTCTTCGGATAGATCGTGGAAGCGGCCTCGATCAGCCCGATTGCGCCGTTCTGAAACTTCAGTACCGCTCCGGCGACATCTTCCATCTCAATATTTCTTAAGGCGGTATGCGTATAACCAAACACAGATTCTACGGGACCAAACATCCACTGCAATAAATCAATGTTGTGAATGGACTGATTCATCAGGACACCACCATCCTGCAGTTTGGTCCCTCTCCAAGGTGCCTGCAGATAATAGTCCATGCCCCGGTTCCAGCGGACTGTCGCCTGACCGTGGGTCAGTTTCCCAAAACGTCCTGCTTCCAAAGCGTTTTTTAGTAATTTAATTGATTTATTAAAGCGGTTCTGATGAATGACCGCCAGTTTGACACCGTTCTCCCTGCAGGTCCTGATCAGCAGATCTGCTTCGCGGAGCGTCATAGACATGGGCTTCTCGACCATCACGTGTTTGCCGGCCCTGGCCGCTGCAATCCCGATTTCCGCATGGCTTCCGCTCGGGGTTGCGATCGTGACAATATCGATATCTTCTCTCTTCAAAAGATCGTGATAATCCAGATACGGCTGCGCCTTGTACTTGCTGGCAAAATCTTCAGCCCTTTCCGGCACAATGTCACAGACAGCAGCCAGCTCTGCGCCGGGAATAGCCATGATCGATTCCGTATGTTTCGGGGCAATTCTTCCGCATCCGATTACGCCAAATACTATTTTGTCTTCAGTCAAAAATTTCACTCTCCAATCATGGGGACAGGGCCTCTTTTACTTAAATCTTGAATATTTTTTCACGCATCTGCCGCACGTCTTTGGTCGCATTGCGCGTATCAACGACTAACGGCGCATATTGGACGATTTGTTCGTAGTCTATAGCACTGTGGTCGGTGATGATCAAGACGCAATCAGCCTCCTGCAATACATCCGGGGTTAGCGCGGTGCTTTCCAAATGCATCGTGCTGCCGCCATGCGGCTCAATCACCGGTACATAAGGGTCATGGTAGCTTAATACGGCGCCTTCCTTGCGCAAGAGTTCCATGATGATCAGGGCCGGTGATTCGCGGACATCCTCAATATCCTTCTTATAGGCCACACCTACAACCAGGACTTTGGCATCCTTAACGCTTTTATTCAGGGAATTTAAAGCCCGATATACTTTATTGACGACATAAGAAGAGACTTCAACATTGATCTCGCCGGCCAGTTCGATAAAGCGGGTATGGAAGTCATACTCTCTGGCTTTCCAGGTAAGGTAGAACGGATCAATCGGAATGCAGTGGCCGCCAACACCCGGTCCCGGATAAAACGTATGGATGCCAAAAGGTTTCGTCGAAGCAGCTTCGACGATCTCCCAAACATCAAGCCCCATCCGGTCGCATAACAGCATCATTTCATTCACGAGTGCGATATTGACTGCGCGGTAGGTATTTTCAAATACTTTGGTGAGTTCGGCTGCAGCCGGTGAGCTGACCGGTACGACATTCACAATGGTCTGTGCATATAAGGTATAAGCAATCTCCAGGCAGTAAGGCGTTACGCCGCCGACAACTTTGGAGGTATTCTTCGTTGAAAAACGTTTGTTACCGGGGTCAACTCTTTCCGGCGAGAAGGCCAGGAAAAAGTCTTTCCCGACTTTAAGCCCCGACTGTTCCAGAATCGGCAGGATCACTTCCTGCGTGGTCCCAGGATATGTCGTACTCTCAAGTGTTACAAGCTGCCCCTGACGAATGGTTTTTCCGACTTCCTCAGCGGAAGCCTTCATATAGGAAATATCCGGATCCCTGGTAATGGTCAGCGGTGTTGGCACACAAATGATCACCACATCACAGTCGGCAAGTTTGGCAAAATCAGTGGTTGCCTGAAGGATCTTTTTCTCGACAAGTTCTTTAAGCTCCTCGTCCTTGACATCTCCGATATAGTTTTCTCCGGCTGATACCATGGCGACCTTCTCTGCATTAATATCAAATCCGAGAACCGGGAAACCAACCTTACCTTTCTCAACTGCCAGCGGCAGGCCGACATAACCAAGACCAATCACGCCGATCCGGGCGGTATGGTTTTCAATTTTCTTTTTGAGTTCCAGGGCAACAGGATGATTATGCGTAATGACATTTTTAACTTCCAGCATAGAAGTTCCTCCTTATATCTGTGGTGCAAGCGTTCATGATGGTCAGGACTGCGCTGCCTGAGTATTTATGGTCTTCCCAAAGTCAGGAAGAAGCGTCCTGACGGAAGTGTTGATTTCCTCCCTGTTCATATAGCTGCCACGCTCGCGTATTTTCTGCACCAGTCCTTCGATCGCCTCATGATCGATATGGTTGGGCCTTGCTACAAAAATGCGTTTATGTTTCGTTGCCGTTGTGCCTTCTTCCGAAGTCAGAATCTCTTCAAAAAGTTTCTCGCCGGGTCTCACGCCGGTAAACTCAACTTGAATATCTTTACCCGGTTCAAAACCTGATAAACGGATAAGGTCCTTGGCCAGATCAACGATCTTCACAGGCTTGCCCATATCAAGAATAAAAATTTCTCCGCCTGAGGCCATCGCGCCGGCCTGAATGACCAGTTGGCTTGCTTCGGGGATAGTCATAAAGTAACGGGTCATCCTTGGATCCGTTACCGTTACCGGTCCCCCCGCCATAATCTGCTTTTTAAATGTCGGAATGACGCTGCCGCGGCTTCCGAGGACATTGCCAAAGCGAACGGCGACAAATTTCGTTTCGGATCTCTTGTCATAGTCCTGGATCACCATCTCGGCCATTCTTTTAGATGCACCCATGATGCTGGTAGGGTTGACCGCCTTATCCGTGGAGATCAGCACAAACGTCCTGACTCCGTTTTTGTCGGCCGCTGCGGCCAGATTGCTCGTGCCCATCACATTATTCTTCAAGGCTTCCTCAGGATTTACCTCCATCAGCGGCACATGCTTGTGCGCGGCTGCATGGAAGACCACGGAAGGCTTGTATTTTTCAAAAACAAGGTTCACCTTGCCGGCGTCCTTAATATCAAAAATCTCCGTCACAATCGGGGAATTCTTCAATTCCTGCTCAATATCAAAAATGCAATTTTCCCCATGCCCGGCCAGAATAAGCTTAGAAGGGAAAAATTTGACAATTTGCCTGCAAAGCTCCGATCCGATGGAGCCTCCGGCACCGGTCACCAGGACAACCTGATTTTTCAGGTAACCTGCCACCTCTTCCAGATCCACCGATACCTGTTCGCGCCCGAGCAGGTCTTCGACCTGTACTTCCCTTAAAGAACTTACCGTAATCTTGCCGCTCAGGATGTCGTATACGCCGGGCATAATCTTTAAGACCGCCCGTGTCTCCTTACATATTTCCACGATCTCCCTGACAGTCTCTCCATCGGCAGAAGGGATCGCGATGATAATCTCATCAACAGTATAGTCCTCAACAATCCGCCGGATGTCGTCACGGGAACCCAACACCGGAAATCCTTGAACATGAAGATTAATTTTGCTTTTGCTGTCGTCAATAAAACCGACGGGTACACCTTCTTGAAAATCTCTTTTCTTGAGTTCACGTAAAGCAAGAACGCCTGCGTCACCGGCTCCGATAATGAGTACTTTTCGCTGCGATTTGTTGGACACGGCAAAAATAGTATTCTCCTGGCGCATCCTCTGGCTGAACCGGAGTCCACCGATCAAAACAATCAGCATCAGCCAAAAGTAAACGCTGACCGAATGCGGAAGTCTGAGCGGGGAAATAAAATAGACTGCCATAACTGTAAACGCTGCACCGACGGTTACAGCGTAGACGATAGAAAGAAGCTCTCTGACACTGGCATATCGCCAAATATTTTTATACAACCCAAAAAAGTGGAACGTTACGATCAGCACGAAGGTTGACACGATTGCGGCATTCAAATAAGTACCCAAATATTTAACAAACTCCACCTGCAGATCAGCCTCTTCGGAAAGACGCAGGTAGAAGCTTAAAAAAAGGGCAAGATTAATCAATAAAGCATCGGTAAGCATAAAAAATAGGGTGCGTTTGGGATGTGCCACGCTATCAGTTCCGACCTTTCAGGACATAATTCGTTTTCACCGTTTATCAGTTTACTACAGTTTTCCTCATTTTACAATTCAAAAGGGGGACAAAGATCCGTCTCCTTGTCCCCCTCCTGCTATATTTTAACCATCTGGTATTTGATCCGGATAATCGCATTGTCACTGATGACGGATTTGCCTCCGAAAACCACCAGTTCCACGTCCGGCGAGATACTCTGAAAATATTTCTCGGTATCGGAACCGGCTGCAGGCCCTTCCGTCGGAATCAGCAACAGCGGCGTATTCGTATTCGCAGCAAGCGCTGCTCCCGCCAAAGCATCCGGGAAACCCTCCCCGGTCGCCAGGTAGATCTTCTGGGCATCGGGATACAGGGACTGCACGATTGTGAGCGAAGTATTGTAGCGGTTATTACCGGCAAAACGCCGGACTTTGTCCGCAGAGAGACCTGCGATACCGGTGATGCTGCCGGCGACCCCGGCAGATACCGCACCCTCCCCACCGGCAATATATAACTCAGACGGTTTCAGGGTCTGTAGAAGTTCTGCGGTGGCCTGCGGCAGGCTGTCTTTTGCCGTCAATAGCAGCGGATATCCTTTGGCTGCGGCAGCTGAAGCAATACCTAAAGCATCCGGGAAATTTGATCCGGTCGCCACGGCAACTCCGCTGCCCTCAGGAAAATGAGACGCAATGAGCGCTGCGGTCTCATATCTGTCCTGACCCGCTATCCGCTCAAAATCTTCTGTCCAGGAAACAACTTCCTTCAGCCTGTTCTCCACCCGGGATGATAACGCAGTCTCACCGCCAAGAATAATCACTTTCAGTGGTTTCAGAACGGTTAAAGCGTCTTCCACCCGCTGATCAAGCTGGTCCCTTGAAGTAAGAAGAATTGGCGCATGATTCTGTTTCGCCAGGGATACCCCGGCTAAGGCGTCTGCGAAAGCATCGGATCTCGCGATGACGACCGTCTCACAGCCGTAAGGCCACCCTTCATAAGCAATTTTTACAGCTGTGTCAATCCGGTCTATGCCGGAAATTCTTTTCACAGTTGAAAGCAGCAAATTGTTTTGACTCCTGGAGATCATGGGAAGGCCCAGCGTGTAACCGGCATAGTGGACCGGTTCGGGCGTTTTCCAGACAGAATTCTTTGACGGCAGTGTACCCGCCGGCAGCAGTGACTTCGACACCGGTGTGATACTGACGGGATCAGTCAGGCCCTCATAATAATCAGTGGCAATCAGTTTCAGGATTTTATCCTGATAGGCTACTCTGCCTGAAGCAGCCGCAGTATTCGGATTATTGGCGATGGACCAGCTGTTGTAAGCCCAAATCGCAAAATACCAGTTTTCCAGTTTTCCGGGGTCGCCGTCTCCGATGGTCGGTGTCATGTTCCACTTAGATTTCAGGACTTCAGCCCCGTAGGCAATATTATAGGCAATATCCGTTTTCAGGTGGTTAATCGTCTCCGAATCGGAAGGATCATATACCCCAATCTGCATAATGCCGAGGTAAGGCCTGCTGCCTGAGCCTCCCGTCACAACATTACCCGAACTGTTCCATTGACGCCAGCCTGATTCTTTGAACGCAATCGCTTTGAGGATCTCCGCAGGGACTTTCTCCTCCAGGGCCACCTGGTCAAATATCTTGGATATCTCCTCCGGAGTAGGATTCTGGTTTGCTGCCTGAACAGGCAGCGGCCTGGCCGGAATCAGCAGCAAAATACTGAAAAGCACAGCCAGGAATAACCGGATATATTTTTTCGAACGCATTAATTACCTCCTAATCAGAAACACAGAAACCGCCGCTCCTTGCTATCCATGGCCCCGGCAGCTCTTTGCCGTCCTTGGCAACGCTGCACGAGTCTATCCTTGGACATCGCGGTATTAGACTTTAGACCAGTCAAATGCTTTGTCATCCTGACGCATTCGACACCTGGCACATCGTATGCCATCTTCGTAGCCGTCACAAAACTTGAAAGAAGTTTAGAGTAAATAAGTTCGTCTTAGAGACAGATTTTCCTTCCCCAAAATTTTTCCAAATCGCTGAAAGCCGCATAAACGCTCATAAACAAAATTCCGACAAGAAGTGCTGCTTGCCGGAAAAGGTCAATATTATTCCATTTAATGGATGATCTTGCTTGCAAACCTTCTCATCAAATTGACTGGTTATGGACGAATTACTAACAGATTTTTGACTAATCTATCATTGATTTATGGATTGAATCACATCTGTCTGAGTAAATATTTTACGCGGGTAACCGTATATTCCGAAATGGAAGCTTCCGGGCCGATCACTTTAACATTTGTAGAAGAAGCCATCTTTTTTAGATAATTTTCTGTTGGCCCGTTTGTCGTGAATCCCTGCGGAGAAATCAGCAATAGACAGGCATTCTTCGTTGCAGCCAGGGCGCCAGCGGCGAGAGGATCTGCAAAATCGAGTCCGGTAGCCATATAAATCTCCTGCGTACTGGGAAAGAACGCTTCCGCAATCATCACCGAAGTCTCATAACGGTTGCTCCCGGCAAAACGAACAATATTCCCCGCAGACAATCCGGTTGTCTGGGTCAGGGCTGTCACTACTTCAGCAGTAATGACTTTTTCCCCGCCGCCAATATAGATCTTTCCCGGTGAACGTTTGCTTAAGTCCTGTCTTGTAACCTCAGGCAGGCTCCGGGTTGAAGTCAGCAGCAGAGGCATTTCGTTGGCAGCTGCAGCTGTGGCCAGACTTAACGCATCCGGGAAATCCAGACCCGTAGCAATAGCCACGCTGGCATCTTTGGGAAAATCAGCGGCAATCCGTACCGCTGTCTGATAACGGTCCGCCCCGGCAATCCGAGAAACATCAGAGGTCCAGGTCAAAACGGCCTTGAGTCTAGTCTCAACTGGTTTGCTGACAGCCGTCTCTCCACCCAGAATAATCACTTTTGCCGGCTTTAAGGTATTCAACACCTCAATGACACCTTGATCAAGTTGATCCGGGCTCGTAAGCAAAATCGGTGCGTTATATTTTTTAGCCAGAGGTACGCCGGCCAGAGCATCAGGAAATGCATCTGAACGGGTAAGAATGACGGTCTGGGCACCACTCGCCCATCCGTTCAAGGCAATTTGATTGACCGTGTCTATCCTGTTCTGACCTGAGATTCGGGTGGTTGTGCCAACTGTGCTGGAAGTCAAGTCTCCCAGGGTATACGGTTCAGGTGTATTCCAGATCTGACTGCTGCTCGGAAGCGTGCCAAGCGGCAGAAGTTCGGCGGGAACCGGCGTAATTTGGACAGGTACGACAATACCCGGAAAATATGCTGTTGCGGCTTTGCGAATGATCGCGTCCTGATAAGCTACCTCGCCTCTGGCAGCAGCATTATTCGGGTTGTTGTACGCCAACCAGCCATGATAGGCCCAAAGCGCAAAATACCAATTCTCCAGCTTGTTACGGTCCCCATCACCAATCTTCGGCGTCATCTGCCATTTTTCATTCAGCAGTTCCGCACCGCGGGAAATATTATAGTCGATATCATATTTAAGTTTATTAACTTTTTCGGTATCTCCAGGATCATAACTGGTAACCTGCATGATTCCGAGGGCAGGATTCGAGGTGCCGTCTGTGCTGCCGGTTACCACTTCACCATTTTGATCGAATTGTCTCCAACCCGATTCACAATAGGCAATTGTTTTTAGCAGTACGCTCGGAATTCCTTTGCTTCTGGAAATCGTCTCAAGCTTCTGAGCAACGACCTCCCGGGAAGGATTCTGGTACGTCTGAATCTCTGCCCCAGATGCCCCGGAACTATAGACCGGCAAAAACAATATTACGATCAGCAGAACCGCAAGCGCTCCCGGCTTTCTCTTGAACATCCGTTTCTCTCCCCGTCTTAATCTTTTTAAGACTTATCTTCTCAGCTCCTAGAATTCGCCATCGTTCAGTTAAATCCTGCAATATTTTGCCGGCTATATTGCCGTTTCGCCCGTAATCAGCCAGCTCTGACCAATTTTAATCAGATTCGCCCTGACATGCACCTGATGTTCCTGCTCTTCCCCCAAAGGATACTGCTCGTCCAAGTCGTAATCTCTGGCCGTGTAACGGTAAACAGCATTAACTGTCGCCGAAAGCTTGTCGGCAGATTCGATTTGCACGTCATCAAAAATAATATTGCCTACATCCAGTCCGATTCCTCTGGAAATAAATCCTTCCGCTTTCTGGATATGCTTCTCCATCAGTTCTCCAGTGTAGGCATTGGCAATCGCAATTCTGAACGCAGTCATATCTTTGGCCTTCCAGGCATCAAAGAGTATTCCCAGACCCTGTTTATACTGTGCAATAACCGCTTCCTGTTCTGCCTCAGTCAAGGCGCTTGTGCTTTCGTCAGTACTGTTATTTGTACTGTCATTTGTACCATCAGCTATGCCGTCAACAATGCCATTTCCTTCGATAGACAAGTCCGGAAGAGCATTCTGAACAGCATCACCGTTCTGAACGGTGCCTACCTTGGCCGCGTTGTCCTTTTCAGCCGGAGAATTTACTTCCGGGTTCAAAGTCGTTGACCATAAAAAGTACCCCCCTGCGCCGAGGCACACCCCCAGAACAAATACCAGTACTGTGATCAACCAAAATTTTTTACGCATAAAATCACAATCCCCTCAATAATGGATAGAATGGTAACTATTTCCATTCTATCCGTTCTACGGGGATTTTAAACATGGTTCAGCCTATTTTTATTACAGGACTGTGGACCTATTCTTCCTTATCCAATCTCTTCATAATTACGGACAAGGCTCCGACCCCCAATTGAATCAGGGAAGGGAAGCTCTCAAAATACCCCAGCGCCGTGCCCAGAGAGCCAAAATGAATCAACAGAATAAACAGCATAATGACAAGGTTAAAAATCAAAAAAAGTTATCCTAATCTCATGGAGGTTTGAGACAGGATAACTTTTTTAGAAGCGCTTCAAATGTTGTTTCAGGCGCCCATCAATGCATTAGGAATGCTATTCAGAACGTTTCGTGGCAAAAGGAGTTGCCCCGTAAACCTTGGAACTCATATCATCCCGCAGCAGATGCGCGTCCAAATCATGAATCTCGAGATGGAATTGTTCAATTCTTACTTTGTCCTTACTGTCAAAGGCATCGATCCCTCTATTCAGAAGATTTCTGAAATATACATCAAAGGTTGACGCCTGACTGGAATTGACCTCATTTTCCATTTGCTTTTCCCATAAGGTCTTATGGAAAACAATGTACTTCTTAATATCCTGTTCGTTCATCTGAGGCCCTGCGGTGACACCGTACAGATAACCATCCGTGTACTGGTGGATGTTCCAGGCGGCTCCGAAGGCAAGAGTCCTGGATGCATCGCTGAGCGCTCTCTCGCCAAAATACTCCTCAAGCGAAGGCGCAATATTCAAAAGACTCAGATCCGGTTCCCTGTACTTTTTGACTTCATTCGTGCTGCTGGCAGAATCGTCTGTGCCGTCAGCCTGATTGGGTGCTGTAACGGTATCTCCTGCAGTACCTTCTGCAGCCGGTGTTCCCCCGGTATTGGGTGAAACCGTACTTTCTTCACCCTGAGCAATGGTCTGATCAGCATCCGTCTCTCCACCGGCATAATTGACCGGGGGCGTCTGGATAACCACTTGGTCCTCTGGTCCAACTACCTGGCCACGAAATACTTTCCAGGCAGTGGGCCCATAAATTCCGCCAATAATGATTACCCCCGCCAGAACAACAGCCCCTGCAAGAGTTAGGATGCTTTTGCGGCTGAAATTCATCCTTTTTCCTCCTTACTATAGGTATTTTCTGTATAATATTACCAATAGCAAAGAGAAAAGCTTGTCACATTGAGGATAGTAAACAACCTATTTTCTGTGAAAGTACTTTATTTTCCGCCGTTTTTTCCGGGCAGCATCCATTTACTTACCCGGTTAACTGTAATTCTTCTTAATATCATAAAGTTTGTCCAAATTATTGCCTGCTGAAAGCAGGCGAAGCTCCTGACCTTCTTTCTGATACCGGCTGACAATATCGGTCAGATAATCCATCAGGCTTTCGCCAATTTCTTCATGTCTTAACGCAAATTCAATGGTTGCTCTGACAAAACCAAGTTTGTCCCCGACATCATATCTTTTCCCTTCAAAATTGTAGGCATACACATCCTGAACCTTGCTCAACTGCGCAATTGCATCCGTCAGCTGAATTTCTCCATTTCTTCCCGGAGGCAATTCCGCGAGGATATCAAAAATTTCCGGATTAAGAATATACCGGCCCATGATCGCAAGCGGAATATCAGGCGCTTCCTCCGGGGTCGGCTTTTCAAACATGGCTTCCGCCTTGTACAGTCTCGGAGATATTCTGCTGCCATCAATAATCCCGTATTTGGACACTTCTGCCGGCAGTACTTCCTGTACGCCAATCAAATTGCTGTTATAAAGCTCGTAGTACCTAATCATTTGTTTCAGACAAGGCTCTTCCGAATAGATCACGTCGTCTCCCAAAAGAACGGCAAACGGCTCATTGCCAATAAATCTTCTGGCACTGTAGACGGCATGACCAAGCCCCAGAGCTTCTTTTTGGCGGACATAATGGATATCGACCATCTCAGCAATATGTTTGACCATATCGAGCAATTCGGACTTTTCTCCGTTTTTTAGAAATAGTTCAAGTTCTACAGAACGGTCAAAATGATCCTCAATGGCTCTTTTGTTTCTTCCTGTGACAATAATGACATCTTCAATACCGGATTGAACCGCTTCTTCAATGATGTACTGAATGGTCGGTTTGTCTACGATTGGCAGCATTTCTTTGGGTTGAGCTTTGGTCGCAGGAAGAAATCTTGTACCCAATCCAGCCGCGGGTATGACTGCTTTACGAATTTTCTGCAAGATTTTTCCTCCTTTTTTTTATTGTTGCTTTGGTTGTTTTTGAACAATCCGAGTTTAGTATGCCGAATTTATCTTACTTTTATGTTTTTTTCTGAATGGACGTCAAACGCCTCAAATGATTACTCAATGAGGCGTTTCCGATATCCAGGATTTTCTTCAGGGTTTTTTATGAAATTTTTTTAAGAGATTCTATTTTAGCGGGTTTTTCTTCTTTTGCTCAAGCAGTGCTGCTTTTTCCAGTACCCGGTCAACAATTCCGTATTCTTTAGCTTCTTCAGCGGACATATAGTAGTCACGGTCCGTATCCTGCTCGACTTTGTCCAAAGGCTGGCCGGTTCTTTCGGCAAGAATCCTGTTCATTTTGTTTTTCGTTTTCAGCAACTGTTTGGCGTGAATTTCAATTTCTGTAGCCTGCCCCGATAAACCTCCCCCAGCAATTAACGGCTGGTGAATCAGGATCTCAGCATTCGGCAGGGCAGTACGCTTACCTTTCGTGCCGGCAGCAAGCAGGAAGGCACCCATACTGGCAGCCATTCCAATACAAATGGTCTGTACATCAGGCCTGATGTACTGCATCGTGTCGTAGATGGCCATCCCGGAAGTAATGGACCCTCCGGGACTGTTGATATAGACAAAAACGTCCTTTTCAGGATCTTCCGCCTCGAGGAAAAGCAATTGCGCAACTACAACATTGGCAACGTTATCATCGATTGCTCCGCCCAGGAAGATAATACGGTCTTTGAGGAGCCTAGAATAGATGTCGTAAGAACGTTCACCGCGATTCGTTTGTTCAACTACCATCGGGATAAGATAACTCATATTTGTTCCCTCCATCATTGATTGTTAATTTTGATATGTCTCTATTTTATTACAAAGGTCAATAAAGGTCAAATAATTTGGACAACTTTTGGTCATTTTTTTGTTCGAATTATTTCATTCATATTATTTGATTAATTGCCAATAGTACGTTCGTCTAAACATTGAGACGGTATATAAATCATCTGTCAGGTTAAGATAATCCTAGTACGATTGATAAAAGCATTTGATACAAATCCAAAAATATTGGGGGCTGGAAATATGAATCTTATACCATTCCATCCAATGCGCAATGCAGATCAGATACGCCGTGAAATCAATAGGCTTTATAGTTTTCCATATACTTTTTTCGAAGACGAGTTCGCTCCGCGCTTGGCCGTTCCATTTACCGACATCTATGAAACCGACGAAGAGATCATTGTTTCCTGCGATCTGCCAGGACTGCAAAGAAGAGAAGATGTAGGCATTCAGATTGAAAACAACATGATAACCATCAGCGGTACTTTAAACCGCGAACAGCATGTGATTCAGGAAGATCGCCTACACAAAAAAGAAAGGTATACCGGTCAATTCCGCCGCTCCGTCTCTCTTCCGGCGACCGTTTCCATTGATAATGTCAGGGCAATTTATAAAAATGGTGTTTTGAATGTATTCCTGCCCAAAACAGACAGCAGGGAGAAAAAGTCTGTGCAGATTGAGTTTCAGTATTAGTAGATCGCGAAACTGTGGCCCATAGACTATTATAAGGTCGTTTAAGTATGTCTTCCTGCCAGAAGATTGCTTGTGTAGTTATTCCTATTTGCCAAAAAATAATAAATAAATTTATGTTGGTTATCGACCATAAACTGTTATAATGTATAAGGATAACTTTCAGCATCTTATGCTTTTAATTGAAGGGAGAATATTCGTGCCTAAAGTAATGATTTTCTCTGCGTCTACAGGACATGGACATAATCAGGCCGCAGACTGTCTGAAAAAGGAGCTTGAAGCTTCAGGCTATTCCGTCCGGATTGTAGAACCCTTAAAAAAAGAAGAAAGCTGGATCATGGAAGCTCTTATCGATGACGGTTATCATATACTCGCAACAAGATTACCGAAAATGTACGGTAAACTATATAAGATTACCTATAACGAGTTCTTAAATAAAAATGTCAAAAGAATTTTAAACAGGGCCATGGATAGTGTCATCGAACAGCTGATTCAAGAGTACAAGCCAGACCTGCTTATTACCACCCATCCTCTTCATGTCGGTGTTGTTTCCTATTTAAAAGCATCCGGACGCTTAAATCTGCCTTTTATTTCGCTGGTTACAGATTATATGGCTCATCAGTTTTATGTGAATAGTTTTGTTGATGCCTACATTGTTGGTTCATGTTACACCAAGGATACGCTTACGGAAAAAGGTGTTCCTGAAAATAAAATACACATTTTCGGCATTCCGGTACGGGAAGAATTCCGTCAGCCCCGCCTTGTCAGAAACAATGATGTATTTACACTGCTGATCATGGGCGGGAGCATGGGCATCCCCTATATCAAAAAATGCCTGAAAACGCTTATGGAAAACCGGCATCATCTTCGCATCCTGGTAGTATGCGGAAGCAATCGCAAGCTTTGGACTGATCTTGCAAAAAAGTACACAGGTACCTTTAACGCCAAAGATGTTGTCATTTATGGTTTCACATCGAACATCTATGACCTGATGGACCAGTCCGATGTGATTATCACAAAACCCGGCGGTCTGACTGTCTCGGAAGCGATCAACAAAAATATCCCCATCATTATTCCATTTTTTATTCCGGGACAAGAAGAAGAAAACACCGAGATTCTAGTTAAAGCAGGTGTTGCTGTCAGAACCTCAAAGATCTCCGAACTTAATCCTCTGATCGACAGTTTCTGTCTAAATCCCGGTTTACTTGAAGAAATGCGTAAGAATGCTGCGGACTTGGCCCGACAGCTTTCTCCGGGTAGTATCGTAGGGTTGGCTGATCAGCTGCTGTATGAAGGCCCTCAAGTCAAAGAATATCTGAGAGCGCATCAAAGTTAATATTTCTACGCAAAAAGCAAAGCGGTGCTGCAAAACTACTAAAGTAGTTGGCGACACCGCTTTCTTAATGTTAAAAGACAAAGAAACCAAAGAAGGTAGGGCTACGCAATGTACAACCGCTTTCGGCTGTTGTCTTCATCCGCGTATTTATTTAAAATCTCTATCTAATTCCTGCCGGAAAGCGGAATATATTCCCGCCTTGGAGCAACGCTTTTATAGGCCGGTCTAACAATCTTACCATTATTCACAATCTCTTCGATCCGGTGGGCGCTCCATCCTGACATTCTGGAGATCGCAAAGATCGGGGTAAACAGTTCCAGCGGAAGCCCCAGCATTTTATAGACAAAACCGGAATAAAAGTCCACATTAGCGCTGATGACCTTGCCTGACTTGTTATGGCCCAGGACAATATCGGGAGCAAGTTTTTCCACTCTGCTGAATAAATCATACTCTTCGGCTAGACCTTTCTCTTGAGCGAGCTTCCCGGCGTATTCTTTAAGCAGGACTTCCCTCGGATCAGAAATCGAGTAGACGGCATGGCCAATCCCGTAAATAAGGCCAGACCTGTCAAAAGCCTGTTTATTCATAATCTTCATCAAATAAGCCTTGATTTCATCCTCATCCTGCCAGTCTGTGACATTTTGTTTAATGTCTTCAAGCATATTGTAGGTTTTAATATTGGCGCCTCCATGCTTGGGACCTTTTAAGGCGCCAATAGCAGCAGCCATGACCGAATAAGTGTCCGAACCGGTCGAGGTAATGACATGCGTAACAAAGGTCGAATTATTCCCGCCGCCGTGTTCGGAATGCAGGACCAGGGAAATATCCAGCAGGGCAGCCTCAAGCTTCGTGTATTTACTGTCCGGCCGGAGCATGTGAAGAATATTTTCCGCTGTGCTGAGATGAGGCAGTGGACTGTGCAGAAATAGGCTCTTGTTTCCATGATAGTGCGCACAGGAGTGATAGCCATACACGGCCAGCAAAGGCATCCAGGCAATCAGTTTCATGCATTGTTTCAGGACATTTTCGATGGAATTGTCATCGGGGTTGTCATCATAGGAATATAGGCTCAGGATGCTCCTGGCCAGCATATTCATGATATCCTTGCCCGGGCTTTTCAGGATAGTACCCCGGACAAAGTCCTCGGGCAGTTTTTGATATGCCGTCAGCACCTGTTCAAAATCCTTCAGCTCCTCGGCGTTCGGAAGATGCCCGAACAGAAGCAAATAGCTCGTTTCTTCAAAGCCGTATCTTTCGTCTTTGATAAAGCCGTCGACGATGTCATTAATATCGATACCTCTATAGGTTAATCTTCCCGGAACAGGAATCTTTTCTCCTTCGTCTATAATATAGGAGTGCACTTCACCAATCTCGGTCAGACCGACGAGTACGCCCTTGCCTTCAAGATCACGCAAGCCCCTCATTACTTGATATTTACTATATAGCTCAGGATTGATTTTACTGCTGTCTATCGCTTTCTGCGTCAGTTCTTTAAACATTTTTGTTTCAAATTGTTCGAATTGTACGGACTCTGTTTGTTCCATTTCCCTACCTCCTCTGGATCATAAAGAAAGCTCGGCTGGCACCAAGCCTTCAGCGATAACATTCACCATTTATTCTTCCTGTCATTATAATTCGTTTTCGCTTTGAAGTAAATGTATTATAATGACTAAGAGCGACCATCCTATTCGCAGACAAGTCTAACAAAGCCAGACTATAAATCAAAAATTCTATGATCAAAAAATTATTATATCATTATCATTTGAGGTCAAGCTTATGAAAAGAAGACTCCTGATTATCCTCCTCTGCACAGTCGCTGTCCTATTCATTGCGGGCGGTCTGATCGCCTACCAATATACCAACCAGATTTCTTTTCAAAATCCTCCGGATCCTTCTTCGCTTCCGGAATCCGAGCCGCAGCCTTCCTATGTGGATATCTCTATCGCTTCCGTCGGCGACATCCTGATTCATAACACGGTCTATATGGCCGCTTACGATTCTTCAACAGGTCTGTATGATTTCAGCAGCCAGTTTCAGTATGTTAAATCCTATCTTGGAAATGCCGATATTACCGTAGCCAACCTGGAAACCTCGCTTGCCGGGCCTGAGCAGGGCTATTCCGGTTATCCCAAATTCAATACCCCTGATTCGATCGTTGATGCTCTGAAGGAATCGGGCATTGACATTGTTACCGCAGCCAACAACCACCGTTTAGATCAGGATATCACCGGATTCTACCGGACGATCGACGTTGTCAAAAACAAGGGACTGGATATTATCGGCGTCAAGGCTACCGAGAAGGAAACCACCTATGTCGTCAAGGACATCAAAGGTGTTAAAGTGGCGTTTGTCAATTTTGGCTACGGCTATCCGCAATATGACGGCAGCCTGAGCATCAATGGTCTTATCCTTCCCGTCAACATGACCGGACTGATGGATACCTTTGACCCGCAGGATTTTGACAGTTCTGCGCAAACCATTAAGGCGAGAATCACCGAAGCGAGACAGGCCGGAGCGGAAATCGTCATTTTGTGTATGCACTGGGGAGATGAATATCATCGACTGCCTAGTACCTTTCAGCAGGACTTGGCCTCCGTACTGGCTGACTGCGGCGCAGATGTGATTTTTGGAGGCCATCCGCATGTGCTCCAGCCCTTCGTATTTTTGGCCACAGACAACAATGGAACTGTTCCGGTTTTTTATTCTCAGGGAAATTTCATCTCAGATCAGCGTCAGGAAACCGTCGATAACATTTATACCGAACAGGGAATCATCGCCAATGTGACGATCAGGGTATATCCAGATCACACCCATCAAGTTCTCCAGGCGGACGCCGTTCCTACTTGGGTGAATAAAAAACGCCTGAATAATCAATTGATTTATGAGGTTATACCCGCCAAAGCTGCTCTGGACAATCCGGGACTGTATCCCCTTCTGAAGGATGCAGATCTGGAACGGATCCGGTTCTGCAGGGACACTGTGCAGAAACTAATGCCTGAAGCAGGAAAAGAACTCGAATCCCAATCCAACTGAAATAAAAGGGTTAGAACCGTAAAAATAAACCTATGCGCATATGTTCATATGTCCATAGGTTTATTTCTTTATCACCTTGCCTCCCCGGACTTCATAGAATAAAATAAAACAAATCAAATATCTTACAAATCAGCCTGCGGGGGGGATCCGGCATGTACGCCTATACATTTAAATATGGTCAGCGTGCAGCGTTCTTTGTTGTCATTATTCTGGTACTTATTACTCTTGAAGTGCTGCTTTAGTCCAATATTAACCCAAATCGATGCTGTGCTAGTATTTTTCCATCGGGACAATGGCTTTGGCAGCTGCTGCTCCGACGAGTGACTTCAGAATATCTCCGACAATAAAGGGTATATAGCCCATAAAGAGGACTCCGGCCAGGGTAACTGTCTGTCCGGTCGACCAAAGCCATATGGCCAGGGATATTAACCCCGGAACATAGACAAGGACAAGCTGGGCAAAAAGGATAATGCCGGTCAGCGGCAAAGCTTTACGGTTTTGGGTTCTGGAATCAATCATACCGCCGATAAACAGTGCTGCAAGGATAAAACCAAACACATAACCAATTGTCGGTCCGGCAAGCGCCGCCGCTCCGCCTTTGAAACCCGCAAACCACGGAATTCCTGCCAAACCGCCGACAGCATAGATTGCCATACTGATACCGCCCCATTTTCTACCCAGCAGCACAGCAGCCAGGATCACCCCAATCTGGGAAGCCACCAAAGGCACGGGAGTAAATGGCAGGTAGATTTTCACCTGGGCAAGCAGGCCGGTCAGGCAGGCCAGACTTACTGCCAGAGCAATTTTGGCAAACGTCGTTGACTGCGTGCGCCATTGGAAATAGGACAAACGTTTTTGACGGTAAACTTCGAGCGTATGCGAATTTTGAATCATCATCATTCCTCCGTTCTGTTCTTTCATGTAATAAACTATATTCTCAGTACTATATCATTAGGACGCTTCGTTTTCAATGCCATTTTCCATGTAAATACTGTATTCATTTTGGGAACCGCGACCGTACTTCTCGTTTAATCGTGTAGGGCCACAGAAATTTCTCCCGAAATGATCGCTTTGATCTCCCCTGTCTGCGCCAGCCTTACGACTAGTTCCCCTTTAGGCCCGAGGTCGATTACCTCAGCGGTCTGCACCGGCCCCTCCCTGTTTTCGAGAACCACTTTTCTGCCTATGACTTCGGAACGCTCCCTGCAGATGGTTAAGGTCCTGCCTAGATCAACCGTGCTGAGGTATTCCAGGTAAAGCGGTTCAAATCCATTTAGGATTCCGGCTGTCAGCCTGGTCCTGTCGTGTTCCCTGCCCGTCTCGAGACGTAAAGAAGTCGCTGTGGATTTCAGTTCATCAGGAAAATCCGTTTCAGCAAGGTTCACATTCAGACCGATGCCGATCACCACTACCGGGGTCCGCCTGCTGCTGACCGACATTTCCGTCAGAATCCCTCCGGCCTTCTTTCCGTTCAGGAATAGATCATTTGGCCATTTGATGGTGATTCCTCTTCCAGGGAAAGAAATAGCTGCTTCGTCCACTGCCAGACATACTGCCGCTGCGCCGGCCAGCGTCAGCTGGGGTATCACATCCGGCGGAAGTTGAGGTTTCAAAATGATTGACATCCAGATCCCCTTGCCTCCCGGTGACTGCCACTTTCGGCCAAAACGTCCCCGGCCGGTCGTCTGCTGTTCACTGATGATCACAGTTCCTTCTTCTTCAGCCAAAGCTCTGCGGGCTGCTTCACAGTTGGTGGAGTCCAGCACGTCAAAACAGAGGATCTTTCTTCCCAGAAAAGTTGTCCGGAGGTATTGTGTTATTTTTTCAGGGCTGAGAGATTCGTTCATTACTCGGTATAAGCCCCTATCCTGCGGTATTTCTGATAACGCCTTTCAAGAACATCATCGAGTTGTTCCAGCATGGTTCTGAACGGGACCTTTAACAAATGTTCCTTGATCACGGCAGCCATCGCCTCGGGATCATGGTGGGCACCGCCCAAAGGCTCCGGCAGAACCTTGTCGATCAGGCCCATTTGCTGCAAATCCTGAGCAGTAATCTTCATGATCTGGGCTGCCTCTTTTGCTCTGGAGGAATCCTTCCAAAGGATACTGGCAAAACCTTCAGGAGACAGTATGGAATAGATCGAATGCTCCAGCATCCAGATCTCGTCTGCGATCGACAGGGCCAACGCCCCGCCGCTGCCTCCTTCTCCCAGAACAATGGAAATGACAGGCGTCCGCAAACTGACCATTTCCATCAGGTTGCGTGCAATCGCTTCCCCCTGGCCCCGTTCCTCCGCTCCGATACCGGGATCAGCCCCTGGTGTATCAATAAAGCAAACCACGGGCCGGTGAAATTTTTCCGCCTGCTTCATGAGCCTTAACGCTTTACGGTAACCTTCGGGATTTGTCATCCCGAAATTTCTTTTGACATTTTCTTTGGTATTTCTGCCTTTTTGCTGGCCAATGACCGTTATCGGCAAATCGCCCAGTCTGGCAACGCCGCCGACAATGCAGGGGTCATCCCGGTACATCCGGTCTCCATGCAGCTCAATAAAGGAGTGAAAAATTCTCTCGATATAATCGAGCGTGGTGGGTCTTTCCACCATTCGGGACAGGGCCAGCTTATCCATCGCCGTCAAATTCAAGAATGCTTCCTTTTTCATCCTGGTAAGCTTCTCTTCTAATCCCTCAATCTCTGATGAAAAGTCGGCTTGCTTATCTTCAGCAAGCTTCCTTAAATCACTGAGCTTATTATTCAGTTCCGCTAATTCTTTTTCCCGCTCGAGCATAGCCACACTCCGTCTTTTTGCTTAACGCCTGTAATGAAGCTTAATCAGGCGAGACAAGGTTAGTTTGAGGTCCTCTCTGGCCACGATTTTATCAATAAAACCGTGTTCCAGCAGAAATTCTGCTTTCTGAAAACCTTCCGGCAACTCCTGCCTGATGGTCTGTTGAATGACCCGCTTGCCGGCAAAGCCGATCAGCGCGTCGGGTTCCGCCAAAATGATATCTCCCAGCATTGGGAAGCTGGCCGTGACGCCGCCCGTTGTCGGGTCGGTCAAAACCGCGATATACAGTCCTCCCTGCCGGCTGTGTCTGCCAACGGCTGCAGATGTTTTCGCCATCTGCATCAGGGAAAACATTCCTTCCTGCATCCTGGCCCCACCTGAAGCAGTAAAAGCAATGATCGGCATTTTCCTTTCAGCAGCAAATTCAAAAGCCCGGGTCACTTTCTCGCCAACGACCGAACCCATGCTGCCCATCATAAAGTTACTGTCCATCACCGTAATCACAGCATCCTGGCCATGAATCTTGCCATACCCTGTCAGTACAGCTTCCGAAAGGCCCGTTTTCTCCTGGCCAGCGCTGACTTTCTCTGCATAGCCTTCAAAGTCCAGCGGATTGACGCTTTTCATCTCCTGATTAATTTCTTTAAATGTACCGGTGTCCATGATCAGATCGACTCTTTCCCAGGCTCCCATCCTGAAATGGTAGCCGCAGCGAACACAGACCTTGTTATTATTACTGAGATCCTTCGTGTAAACTGTCTCTCCGCAATTCTGGCATTTTGTCCACAGCCCGTTCGGAATGGCAGGCAAAACATTCTTTTCCCCCTGCCCCTCTATCTCTGCCGGCAACGGCTGACTATTATTCTGTTGTATGGTTAGATAACGCGGTTTCTTAAAAACCCTGTTTAATTTAAACATGAGCACCAACCGTAATCATTTTTTTATTGGTTGTCATTACGCTCCATAGTCAAATTCTTTGGCAATGAAGGATGTGTCAATTTCTGCGCACCTAAATTTCGGGTTATTCAAAATCTGAAACAGAAATTCAATATTGGTGTCAATGCCTTCAATGATAAACTCATCAAGAGCCCTGCGCATTTTACTGATGGCTTCATTCCTGTCCTGGCCGTGCGTAATCAGTTTCGCGATCATCGAATCATAGGTCGGCGGGATATCATAGCCGCTGTAGAGCGCGCTGTCCAGTCTTACGCCATTTCCTCCGGGCCAGAGAAGGATATTCACTTTGCCGGGAGACGGCCTGAACCCAAGTGCGGGATTTTCCGCATTGATTCGGCATTCTATGGCATGGCCTTGAATATGCACGTCGTCCTGCCGGATGTTTAGCTGTTCTCCCGAGGCAATTTTCAGTTGTTCCTTCACAATATCAATTCCTGTAACCAGTTCGGTTACGGGATGCTCGACCTGGATACGGGTATTCATTTCCATAAAGTAATAGCCGCCGTTGTTGTCAACTAAAAATTCGATGGTCCCGGCGCTCTTATAACCTACCGCTTGAGCAGCTCGAACAGCTGTATCCCCCATTTTCCACCTAAGCTCGTCACTCAGGACGGTTGAAGGAGCCTCTTCAATGACTTTTTGATTTCTGCGCTGGATTGAACAGTCTCTTTCTCCGAGGTGAATGACATTTCCATAGTGGTCGGCCAGGATCTGAAATTCGATATGTCTCGGCTCCACCAGATATTTCTCCAAATACATTGAATCATCATCAAAGGCAGCCTGCGCTTCTTTTTTGGCCATATCATAAGCTTTCTTCAGTTCATCCCGGCTCCAGACAATCCGGATACCCTTGCCTCCGCCGCCTGCCGATGCCTTCAGCATGATCGGATAGCCAATACGCTCCGCAGAAGCCTCTGCCTGTTTAAAATTAGCCAACACACCTTCGATACCGGGAACGATAGGGACACCCGCCTGGCCCATGATCTGCCGGGCCTTAGCTTTATTCCCCATCATTTCAATCACTTCCGGGTCAGGACCGATAAATGCGATATGGCACGCTTTGCACATCTCGGCAAATTTGCTGTTTTCCGCCAAAAAGCCAAATCCCGGATGAATGGCTTCCGCGCCCGTCAGAACCGTTGCACTGATAATATTCTTGGTATTCAGATAGCTGTCCCTTGCTCTGGCCGGTCCGATACAAACCGTCTCATCAGCAAGATCCACATGCAGGGAGTTCCGGTCGGCTTCCGAATAAACTGCAACTGTTGCAACTCCGATTTCCCGGCAGGCCCGAATAATCCGGACCGCTATTTCGCCTCTGTTGGCAATGAGTATTTTTTTGAACAAGTTTTCACCCACCAACTTTATTAACTGATAAAAAACTTGATTTCGGCTTCGGCAGCTTTTTCCCCGTCAACCGTAGCAAGGGCTTTGCCGATGCCGGCAGGGCCTTTGATTTTTATGATCTCTACTTCCAGCCTCAGCACATCACCAGGAAATACCTTCCTTCGGAACTTGGCCTTGTCAATTCCGGTAAAGTAAGCGAGCTTACCCTGATATTTTTCCATTTTTAATAAAGCTACCGCACCGGCCTGAGCCAGCGCTTCAATAATGAGTACACCGGGCATTACCGGTTCTTGCGGAAAATGTCCCTGAAAAAAGTACTCATTGATCGTAACATTTTTATAAGCAACAACCCTTTTACCTTCTTCAAGCTCTTCGACTCGGTCCAGAAGAAGGAATGGGTACCGATGCGGAATGATTTCCTGAATCTCTTTGATGTTCAGCATCTTTACCTCCACAATAGTTCCGCTTGCATCCTTGCCGCTACTTGGTATTAATTTCAAACAGCGGTTGGCCAAATTCGACCATTTGCCCGTCATTAACCAAAATGCTGAGAATTTGCAGGTCTTCTTCAGCTTCAATCTCATTCATCAGCTTCATCGCCTCGACAATACAAAGCGTATCCCCTTTTTTGACTTTGCTACCCGCGTTGACAAAGGGTTTCTCTCCGGGCGACGGTGCCAGGTAAAAGGTTCCGACAATCGGGGCATTGATTGTCTGCGGCGCTTCAGTTTTAGAACTTGGATGTTCCGGAGTCACCGCCTCTTTTCCGGCTGCAGCCCCAGGCATAAAGCTCTGTATGGGTTGAAGTGCAGGCTGAAACATGGGCTGAAGCTTTTCTTTCTTCAAAATAATTTTATAATCCTCTTGCTTAAGCTCAAATTCAGTCAGCCCGGACTCATCCACCATTTTTATCAGTTCTTGAATTTCTTTTAAATCCATCACTTTATCCCTCTAACCATTTTTTTAAGATAATGGTAGCATTATGGCCGCCAAATCCAAGCGAATTGGATAGGGCGTAGGTCAAATCCATGTTACGCCCGCAATTTGGTACATAATCCAGGTCACATTCCTCATCTTTAACCTGATAGCCAATCGTTGGTGGTACAAAGCCCTCCTGAAGTGCTTTGGCGCAGATAATCGCCTCTATAGCTCCTGCTGCTCCCAGTAGATGACCGGTCATTGATTTAGTCGAACTCACCGGTATTTGATAAGCTTTTTCTCCAAATATGGCTTTGATCGCTTCCGTCTCAAACTTGTCGTTGTACGGTGTACCTGTTCCATGCGGATTGATATAGGATATTTCGTCCGAACCAATTCCGGCATCAGCTAAGGCAAGCTTCATCGCCCTGGCCGCGCCTTCCCCTCCCGGTGCAGGTGCGGTCATATGGTAGGCATCGCAGCTAGCTCCATAACCAACTACTTCGCCATAGATTCTTGCATTCCTCTTTCTAGCATGCTCCAAAGATTCCAGAACCAAAATACCCGCACCTTCACCAATCACGAACCCGTCCCGCTCCTTGTCAAACGGGATGGAAGCCCTGTTGACATCATTGCTGTTGCTCAAAGCGGTCATGGAAGTAAATCCGGCTACCGCCAGAGGCGTAATCGGGGCTTCAGCGCCACCGGTAACAATCATATCCGCCTGACCGTCTCTGATCTTCCAGAAAGCTTCACCCATGGAATGCGTTGCTGAAGCGCAGGCTGTGACAATACTATAGTTAATTCCTTTGGCACCAAGCTTGATCGCAATATTCCCTGAAGCCATATTACTGATCGCCATCGGAATAAAGAAAGGGGAAACCCTGCCGGGCCCTTTCTCGGTCAGTCTGCTGTGCTGTTCTTCGATCGTTAGCAGACCGCCTATCCCCGATCCAACCAAAACACCTAATCTTTCCGGGTCGATCTCGGCTTCTTTCAGACCCGCATCTTCATAAGCCTGCTGTGCCGCCACCACTGCCAGCTGGCAGTAGCGGTCCATACGTTTGGCTTCTTTCTTATCCAAAAGCGTTTCAGGATCAAAATCTTTGATCTCGGCACCAATTTTTACTTTATGGTCCGTCGTATCAAAGGCTGTGATCGGACCTATCCCGCATTTTCCTTCTTTGATGCCCTGCCAGAATGTGGCTGCATCGTTGCCAAGCGGAGTAACCGCCCCAATTCCAGTAATAACTACGCGTGTTCTCATATTGTTGGTCTCCTCCTAAAATGCCATTCCGCCGTCAACGCTTATAACCTGGCCGGTAATGTATTCACCGGCGTCTGAAGCTAGAAATAAAACCGTATCGGCGATATTCTCCGGTTTACCAAACCGCTTTAAAGCAATGCTCTCTTTGGTCAGTTCTCTCACTTTATCCGATAACCCTGACGTCATATCCGTCTCAATAAAGCCAGGGGCTACAGCATTCACCGTGATGTTTCTGCTGCCGATTTCCTTGGCCAGTGATTTAGTAAGTCCAATAACACCGGCTTTGGCCGCTGCATAATTAACCTGCCCTGCATTTCCAAGAATTCCAACAACAGAAGTGATATTGACGATCCTGCCACTTCTTTGTTTGACCATGATAGGAACGGCATGCCGGGTACAATTGAACACCCCTTTAAGGTCTACTTCTACGACTCGGTCAAAATCGTCTTCCGACATCCTCATGAGTAAACCGTCGCGGGTTATCCCTGCGTTATTGACCAGAATGTCTATGGTTCCAAATTCTGCTTTGGCCATCGCAATCAATTGTTCCGCTTCACTGAATACACTGACGTCCGCTTTTAAGACCAAGGCCCGCCCTCCGAGATTTTCGATTTCCTGGGCAAGCTTTAACCCTTCCTGCTCGCTGCTTGCATAATTCACCGCGATATTCGCGCCTTGTTCAGCAAGCTTTAAAGCGATGGCTCTGCCAATACCCCTGCTGGCACCTGTAACAACTGCTGTTTTCCCCTTTAGCATATCCTACCTCCTTCTGGAACTCAATATTGATAGAAACCATGACATGCACTCTAGATTTCAAGTACGTTCTTAATCGTTAAAGTATTTCACCACAGCTTCGAGAGATGTCGGGTCTTCGACATTCAGAACCTTCACGTTCTTGTCAATCTTTCTCGCAAAGCCCTTTAAGACACTTCCAGGTCCCAGTTCCACAAAGGTATCTACGCCGTCGGCAAGCATCCTTCTGAAGGACATCTCCCAAAGGACGGAACGCATAACTTGTTGTGGCAATAGTTCCTTGACCGCCGACTTATCCGCCATATAATCTGCAGTAACATTGGAAATCACCGGAATCCGGGGATCAGAAAATTCAATGCCTGCCAGCTCGTCAGCCAATTTCCGGGCGGCCGGTTCGAGTAAGCCCGTATGAAACGGTCCGCTGACTTCAAGCGGGATCACCCTTTTAGCTCCGAGCTCAATAGCCCTAGCCGAAGCAGCTTCCAAGGCCTTGTTTTCCCCGGATATCACAACCTGACCTGGGCAGTTATAATTGGCAATCCGTACAACCCCGAGACTTTCAGCCCCAAGACAAGCCTGTTCGACCCCGGATGTTTCCAAACCGAGGACTGCAGCCATTCCTCCAACACCCTGAGACACAGCCTCCTGCATATACCTGCCTCTGTTCCGGACCAGTTTCACAGCCGCCTCAAATGGCAATACACCGCTCAAGACCAAGGCAGAATATTCACCCAGACTGAATCCGGCTGTCAGATCAGGATTGATCCCCTGATCCATCAGCGCCCTTGCGGCTGCCACACTGACCGTAAGAATGGCCGGCTGTGTATGTTCAGTTTTATCCAGTTCCTCTTTGGGTCCGTTAAAACACAGGCCACTCAGCGAATATCCAAGTTCCTGATCCGCCAGGTCAAAAACTGCCCACGAAACATCGTTATGCTGATAAAGTTCTTTTCCCATGCCAACATACTGTGAACCCTGGCCCGCAAAAATAAACGCTGTCTTTCTATCCATTCTTTCCGTATCCTCCAATAATCATCCGATAATCATCCGAATATGGGGGACAAAGGGATGGTTCTTTCGTCCCCCATACGTATCCCTTTAGCGGGTAATACTGTCAAGCTTAATAGCTTTCAGACGTTCCTCTGCCTGGGCAAACATTTCTTCAATAATCTCTTTGCAGGTCTGTTCTTTTTTAATCAGACCTGCAATTTGCCCAGCCATTACCGATCCGTAATCCGTATCTCCCTCTTTTACAGCCTTGCGCAGCGCACCGGCGCCAAGCGTCTCATACTGCTCCAGAGGTGCCCCCGTCCTTTCCAGCTCTTCAAACTGCCGGGTAAGTTTATTTCTGAGGACTCTGACCGGATGACCAGTTGGCCTGCCTGTAACGACTGAATCGATATCTTTAGCTTTCAGGATTCTATCCTTATAGTTTTGATGCACGGTACATTCTTCGGCAGTTAGGAACCTTGTGCCAACCTGGACACCACTTGCACCCAACATAAAAGCTGCGGCAATCCCTCTGCCGTCACCGATTCCCCCAGCAGCAATCACCGGAATATTTACAGCGTCAATCACCTGAGGAAGCAAGGCCATGGTCGTAAGTTCACCGACATGTCCGCCGGACTCTCCCCCTTCCGCCACAACGGCATCTGCCCCCTCCTTCTCCATCCTGCGGGCCAGCGCAACGGAAGGAACTACGGGAATGACCGTAATGCCGTTTTCTTTCCACATTTTAATATATTTCCCGGGACTTCCGGCGCCTGTCGTCACTACTTTTACCCCTTCTTCACAGACGAGGTGGGCAATGGCTCCGGCATTTTCACTTAACAGCATGATATTTACGCCAAAAGGCTTGTCTGTCAGAGCTTTGGCCTTCCTAATCTCTTCTTTGACATATTCGACAGGTGCATTGGCCCCCGCAATGATACCGATTCCGCCGGCGTTTGATACAGCCGATGCAAGTGAGCTGTCCGAAATCCAGGCCATACCGCCTTGAATCAGCGGGTATTTTACGCCCAGCTTATAAAAAAAATCAAAGTTATTCATGCCACTCTCTCCTTCAATTCGTTCGCTTACTCATATAGTCAACCAGATCTGCTACGCTGATTAATTCTTCAAGATCTTCAGTCGGAATTTCAATCCTGTATACATCTTCCAGCTCCATAACAATTTCAAAAATGCTTAGAGAGTCAATCCCGAGGTCTTGCTGGAACTTGGTGGACAGCTGTATTTTCTCCGGTTCAATCTCAATCTGGGAGGCAATAATCCTGCAGATCGTGTCAAAAGGCATCACTTACCCCCTATGGTCCATTTAATCAGCATCGCGCCATAGGTGAGTCCTCCTCCAAATCCGACAAGAACGAGCAGATCCTCTTTATGGATTAACTTCCCTTTGGCCATTTCATCCAAGGCAATTGGGATACTCGCACTCGAGGTATTTCCATAACTGGGAAGGTTGACATAAAACTTCGCCTGATCCACCTGCAGCTTTTTGGCCGCTGAATCGATGATCCGCAGGTTCGCCTGGTGCGGTATGATATGGTTAATGTCTTCCAGCGTATAAGGTGTATTTTCAAGTATCTTCAAAATACACTCAGGTAAAATATTGACTGCAAATTTAAAAACTTCCCGTCCGTTCATTTTGGCATGTGGGGGCTTTGCTTCCTCGGCCTCAATAAAGACGTTCTTGAGCGGAAGGGCAGGACATTCCAAACATTCGCCTTTGCTCCCATCAGAACCGATTACTTCGGAAATGATGCCTTGATTTCCTCTTTTGATAACCGCCGCGCCAGCCCCGTCTGCAAACAGGACACAAGTGCCGCGGTCTTCCCAGTCCGTTATTTTGGAAAGGGCCTCGGCACCAATGATCAGTGCCTTTTGATACATCCCTGTTCTGATAAACTGGGAGGCAATGCTGAGTCCAAAAATAAAACCGGTGCAAGCCGCACTGATATCAAAACAAGCTGCCCGGCTGGCTCCGAGACTATTCTGGACAAAACATGCCGTTGACGGGAAAAAATAGTCCGGTGTAACCGTGGCCACAATAATCAGATCAAGCTCCTCAGCGGCAACTCCGGCATCATCAAGCGCTCTGCGGGCGGCTGCAACTGCCAGATCCGCTGTGGTTTCCGTCAGTGAAATTCTACGTTCTTTGATCCCTGTCCGGGTACGGATCCATTCATCGCTTGTGTCAACAATCTTAGACAGATCATCATTCGTCACCCTGTTTTCAGGAACATAGCTGCCAGTGCCAATTATCTCGACGTCATACATATTTCCAAATTTCCTTTTCTCTCATATTATTTCGTTTATTATCATCCATTACGAATCTTCTGTTCGTTTACCTTTTTCATGTATCTTTTATCTCTTGTTAATGGTTAAAGGAATACTTCGAATCAAAAAATTCGGTGAGTTTCTGCAATGATTCGATTAAAATATTCTCCTGTTCCCCTAATCCGAGAAGCATATGCTTGACCATATCCAGATGGAATTTTTCATGAATCCTGTAGGCAAGCTTTCCCCTTCGGGTCAGACTGATCCTGACAATTCTCCGGTCTGCCTCATCCCTTTGTCTGGAAACGTACTCCTTTTTAACGAGGTTATTGATGAAAGAAGTAAGCGCTCCGACAGTGATACCCAGATCAGCGGCAACCTGAGACATTGTCCTGTCCTGATACATTCCAATCGCTTCAATCGCATGCAGTTCTGAGATAGACAAATTATTTAATGGTCCTTTCTTAATCTCATTCTGCTCTACATCTAGAATTTGATTAAATGTTCCAATCAGAAGTTCATTTAAAACAGTACGAAAATTTGTTTCCAACCTTTCACTTCCTCTCAGCGCATAATCAAAGTTTACCTTATTTTTAATTTGGTTGTCAAATATTTTAGTATTCAAACTAACTTGTACATCTCCTGCTTTAATCTGAATATTTTAGAAGTATTTTCACTATCCCTTTATGGATTTTCTTATTCTAACCTTTAAAACGAAAAAAATTTGGGGTTGGGTTTGTCCTTCTGTCCGGCAGACAGGTAATCCTTTCATACAATGAGAAGAGAAAAAATATCTGCTGGGAGTGAGCTTTCATGACCTGTCCGAAAGGAACAATCCCATATCAAATCAAGCCGGGTGATACTTTTTATAGCCTTGCCCGCAAATTCAATACAACTGCAGAGGCAATTGCATCGGTGAACACAGGAGTAAACCCAAATAACCTGAAACCGGGGGTCTTGATCTGCATTCCAATCAGGAGGAGCGTTGTTTCATGTCCACCAGCGAACCGTTATGTTATCAAAGCAGGTGATACCTTTTCCAAATTGGCTGGTAAATACCACCTTTCAACAACTTCGCTTATCTCACTGAACCCCGGAGTTGATCCCACGAACCTGCGGATCGGCCAAATGATCTGTCTTCCTGTCAAGAGACGGAGAAGATCCCGCTAAGGACTATGTGATCAAAGATATAAGAAGTGACAGAACAAATAAATTCCAGAAGGATTCCACAGCAGCCATGATTTGCGTCCCGCTTTTTTCCGGTGTCACATTAAAAGTTTCCCCCACTGAAATACTACCAATGCTTAAAGAAAGAAACGAAATAAACTGAGTTACACGCGTTTTTCCGATTGTCCCGGAAAAGGAAGACGGATAAAGCGAGTAGACCAGATTAAAGAGCAGTGCAAAAAACAAAATGACTGTTATCAGCGGAAGAATAATATCCTTTAGTTTGGCGTCTTTCCTTTCCTCGAGGGTTAACGTTTCGAAGATATATGTCCCGGCGCCCAGAGAAGCAATGATCGCATAGATATTAACAAAAAAAATAAATTTTGAATATCCTCTGCTGAAACTGCGGCCGTACAAACTAAATCCGACCGTAAGCGCGGCCGCAGCTCCAAAAATTGCCGGCGTAAGCAAAATCAGATTGGCTCTGGACGGAATCGAAGGTTCAAAGAGAGGATGGATGCCGTTATTCCAGCTATTTTGCTGCATTGGACAGCCCCAAGGCTTTCTGGGATTGCCCGGCTGCGGTTGATAATAATAATTTACCGGATTGCTGTGGTTTACGGCATATCTGTAATTAAAATCATTCGTGTGAGTCACCCCATTCCAAAAAATGATCATGGCAATAATAATATATGCGGCCTTCTTCAATAATTTTCCATTTATGCAAGCCTTATGAAAAAAGACGCCGAGGCGTCTTTAGAAATTTATTGATTTTGCTAACCACATAGTAAATTAATTTTTGTTCATAATAATAAGAGGTATAAACGCCAAAGCTTTAACGTTAATAAGATACTCGCCCAAGGAGGTGAAAAAAATGGGTTCAATTAAATGTACAGTCACCGAGTGTCATTACAATAAAGATGTCATGTGCGATGCGCCGATGATTCAGGTGAATCACAGAGGGGTCAAGTATTCCCAAGGCTCGGAAGAGACACAGTGTGATACCTTCAAACCTCAGAAGTAATGAATGCCAGACGTATGAAATTCCAGAGCCCATGTTCGCACCATGTCACCGTTAGTATGGTACGAACATGAGCTTTCTATTTTATTGTTTTCTGTAAACCGTTCCCTGAAACATGGCGATGAGATTGTCTTTCTCATCCGTGACTTCAACCAGATAGGTCGCTATTTTCCGGTTTAGGGATACTTCTTTGGCCCTGGCGGTGAGTATTCCCAGACCGGCAGCTTGACAATAGGTAATACTGACATTTACGGCAATTGCCGTACCCTCCCGGGAATTCGACGCTGCAGCGAGTGCCGAATCCGCCAGCGTGAAAATGGCTCCGCCCTGAGCGATCCCAAGCGCATTTAAATGGCGCTCGTCTATCTTTAACCTGGCCTCAGCTGTTCCGGCTTCGGCTTTGAGTATTTCTATCCCAACATATTTTGCAAAAATATCCTTACCCATTTCCTCTAATATGTTATCCATTTTGTCATCCTTTCTGCCGAGCCGGCATGAACCAAAGGAAGTTCAAACCAGAAATGGCTTCCCTTTCCCTCTTGACTGTCAAATCCAAGATTTCCGCCCATCAGTTCAATTAATTCTCTGGCAACCGGCAACCCAATCCCGGTACCTTCGATTAAATGGTTGATATTCGATGCCCTGAAAAAAGGATCAAATATCTTACCCTGTTCTTCCAACGGAATGCCTAAACCACTATCGATGATGCTTAACCGCAGCCACCCATCAAACTCCTGACAGCTGGATTCAACCATTCCATTATCAAAACTATATTTAATCGCATTCGAAAAAATATTCAGCAGCACTTGTTTCAAACGGATCTGGTCTGCCGCCACACAATAATTCTCACACCCGGAATACGCTGCCGTGATCGCAATTCCTTTCAGATCAGCCAGAGGCTTGACTAAATTGATCGAAGCTTCTAGGACAGGTTTTATTTCTACCGGTTTAATCACGACATCAAATTTGCCTGTTTCAATCTTCGCGAGATCAAGGACTTTATTAATCAGGTCAAGCAAGTGGTTCCCTGCTTTATAGATTTCTTTGACACTCTGCTTCTGAAATTCGTTTAAAGAAGCCTCCGTATCGATCTCCAGGAGTTGGGCAAAGCCCATAATCGCATTCAGGGGTGTTTTAAATTCGTGGCTCATACTCGAGAGGAATTCCGATTTGGCCAGGCTGGCCCGTTCAGCCTCCATCTTGGCTGAAATAAGCGAATTCTCCAGCGCCTTCCTATCGGTAATATTCCTTACGGAGATGGAAACACTATGCCTATCATTGTCAATAAGGGCTATCCGTGCCTGATACCAACGGACGCCTTTTGAAGTGTTCAGGAAATATTCAAATACCTCCGGTTCCTTGCCTTGAATAGCACGATTGATCAAGGTCATGTTGATCTTTGCGGTCTCCTCATCCATAACGGAATAAAAGGAGGAACCAATGATTTCAGCAGCCGGTCTAATTAAAATACTCTGATCATTTGTCCAAGCATTCCGAACGATCCCGGATTCATCTACTTCAAAAATAGCATCATCAATGGATTTTACCAGGGCCTGCAGATTTTCTTCCTTTTTCCTGATTTCAGACTGGTAAACTGTCAGATTGGCATCGAGATGATGCAGCCGTTTACCTAATTGTACGACTGAGACTGCCGTATCCTGCAACTCTTCAATGAAGAAATCCGGTTGTTCCTGGAGGTGCTGTCCTGTACCGATATCAAGGACCATCTGCTTAATCCTGGCCAGAGGGTCCGAGATCGCCTTGTTTATTCGATGAGCTTTCCGGTAAAACATGATGATAAATATACCATAGAAAATAAGAAGACCTACAATGATAAAACGGCCAATACGGTACAATTGATCGCTTAAACCGTTCAGCGCGGCATAGAGCTTTTCTCCCTGACCAGCAATCGGCATACCTGATACTTCTTTATGCAGCCAGAAGTGCGCGAGAATGAACATAGCAATAAACACCAATCCCATGATAATCAATGGAATGAGTGCTTCGCAAACATAGGTGCGCCAAGTCCACTGGAAAAGCGGTAGCTTTTTCTTTAACTCTTTTGACCTCATTCCAACACCGCCGCCGTTTATTACATTCAATGACCATAGGCAGAACTTGTTATTTATAGATTTCCGTAATTTCCCTGATTACCGGCATAATTTTCAGAAAATGATCGACAAGAGAAGGATCGAAGTGTGTGCCTCTACCTTTTTCTATCTCAGCTGAGGCTTCGTCGATTTCCCACGCCTTCTTGTAAGGACGCTCCGAAATCAAAGCATCAAACACATCACAAATGGCGGTGATTCGTCCCACCAACGGGATTTCCTCTCCTTGAAGCCCGTTCGGATAACCGTTTCCATCCCATTTTTCATGATGATACAGCGCAATCTGCTCAGCAAGCTTAATCATTTCCGCTGAACTGCCGGCCAGGATCTGAGCCCCTTTAACGGTATGGGTTTTCATTTTTTCCCAATCATCAGGAGTGAGTTTTCCTGGTGTCAGCAGTACTTCGTCGGGAATGCCAATTTTCCCAATGTCATGCAGCGTACTGGCATGAAACATTAGTTCACAGTCTTTTTCCGGCAATCCGAAGGCTTTACCAAGTTCATACGTGTATTTGCTCATTCGCAGAATGTGATTTCCTGTCTCGCTGTCCCGAAATTCTGCGGCTCTCGCCAGCCTGTGGATCAGTTCAACCTGCAAATCTTCCAGTTCTTTTGTTCTCTCCTGGACTTTATTGACCAGTCTGCGGTTGTTCTCTTTGATTTCGTTGTTCAGTAAACGTATTTCCAGTATATTTTTGATTCGCATCAGAACTTCAGCATAATCGAACGGCTTCCCAATAAAATCTTTGGCGCCGAGCGTCAAGGCTTTCAGTCTGTGCTCCTGATCGTTGTAGGCTGTAATGGCAATGATCGGAAGAAAGTCATCCTCTTTGACTGCATTCAACTGCTCCATTACCTCAAATCCATCAAGGTAAGGCATCCTTAAATCCATTAAAATCAGATCGGGATTATGCTCTCGATATAAGGACAGGGTTTCCCTGGAATCAGTGGTGGACATGATATTGCTGTATCCCGACATTTTTAACAGTTTTTCAAGTAACAAAATATTTACAGAATTATCGTCGACGATCAGTATTCTGGCCCTTGAAATACTATCAGTATTTATCTTCATCCGCCTCCCAATCTTTCACAAATCAACTGCTTATTAATGAGGAAATTTCCGGTCAGCCGGCCACTATATCTTAATATACCTTATTCTTATGGGAAATTCTAGATAAAAAATGTTTATCCTTGGAATCTCTACAAATTTTTTAAAATTTTTGCAGAAAATAAACAAGAACAGATATATTCAATATGATCAGAACAGGGATACCGTATATAAAGGCCTTATGCTTGGTTTTGTGCCGAAAGAAACGCATGGCCAGATAGATCCCCGGAGCACCAAATATCAGTCCTGTAAGAAAGAAACGGCGTTCAGGGACCCGCCGGCCTCCCCGTTTGGCCTTATATTTGTCCCACCCCATAACGGAAAAACCATAAATATTTACAAGGACAATGTATCCCCATATAAGCCAGTTATATTCCATATCTGCAGCCTCCTTGCTCAGTTAAAAACCATTTATGACCAAAATCATACCATGAATGAGACAGGAAAAAAATACGCAGAGAAATGCTTGAAAAGATATTAGGACTAAATAGGACAAAATATAAAGATATAGGACAAAACATAAAGATTAATAGAAAAAATGCTGAGAAGTTTGAAAAATTAGCCAGAATACTTTATACTTTGTTTTGACAATTTGTATTTTTTTAGTTATACTAAGTATTGCTCGTTAATATTTGAGGGATTAGAAGACCTTCTCGACTGCCTCAGGCTCAGGGAAGATGTCGAATCAACTTCCAATGAGGCGGGTAATAAATCTAGGAGGTCATTTATGTATAATGACAAAACACTAAGTTGTAAAGACTGTGGCCGTGAATTCACTTTTTCTGCATCCGAGCAGGAATTCTACGCTGAAAAAGGATTCACGAACGAACCAGGCCGCTGCCCCGAATGCCGTTCAGCAAGAAAAGCACAGAGCAGAAATGGTGGCTATTCGCGCCCTCAACGTGAAATGTTCCCTGCTGTTTGTTCTGCTTGTGGCAAAGAAACCACAGTACCTTTCCAACCTACTGGTGACAAACCTGTTTATTGCCGGGATTGCTACCAACCCCGCTCCAGAAACAACTGGTAATTTAATTGTTATCAGACCCTTCCGGGTATCTTACCCGGGGGGGTTTTTGTTTTGAGAGCCTATTTATTTTTTATGATTAATTTTTCCATTTGACCCCTTGACTACCAGATATAGTATCTGTAAACTTTATATAGTACTACTTGTAGTTTACTAACCGGATTTACAGTCCGAATGAATTTTGGAGGTATAAACGTTGCGTAACAATACGGAAGTTTGGAAAAAGTGGCCCAAAGCCAATCTTTCGCCGAATGCCAGAGTTGTCCTGGAACGGAGATATTTGAAGCAGGAAAATGACCAAAAATGCGAGACGCCGGAAGTGATGTTTTACCGGGTTGCTTCGGTCATTGCCGGCGCTGAAGAAAAGTATGGTAAGAATCCGCAGGAAATTGAAGATTTGACCAAAGAATTTTACACGGTCATGGCTAATTTGGAGTTTATGCCGAATTCGCCGACACTGATGAATGCCGGGCGTGACCTTGGACAGTTAAGTGCCTGCTTTGTTTTGCCGGTCGGGGACAGTATGGAGGATATATTTGATGCACTGAAACATGCAGCAATTATACATAAGTCAGGCGGCGGAACAGGCTTTAACTTTTCCCGGCTGCGCCAGAAGAACAGCATGGTGCGTTCCACTGGAGGGGTTGCTTCCGGTCCGGTTTCGTTTATGAAAGTCTTTAATGCCGCTACGGAGGCTGTCAAACAAGGAGGAACAAGACGCGGCGCCAACATGGGCATTCTTCGGATCGACCACCCGGATATTCTGGAATTTATCAGCTGCAAAGAAGATAACCGAGATATTAACAACTTCAATGTTTCGGTTGCTGTAACGGAATCATTTATGAAAGCTGTGGAAAATGACACGGAATATGACCTGATTGACCCTCATTCTGGAAAGTCGGCAGGTAAGCTCCCCGCCAAACAAGTCTTCGCTAAAATTGTTGACCACGCTTGGCGGAACGGTGAACCAGGCATGATCTTTATTGACCGGATGAACCGCGATAATCCGACGCCGCATATTGGCGTGATTGAGGCTACCAACCCCTGTGGCGAACAACCCTTACTCCCCAATGAAGCATGCAATCTTGGCTCCATTAATTTAAAGCTTATGGCGGCGGAAAAGGACGGAAAGACCGTAATTGACTGGGAGCGTTTAGGCTATGTCACAAGGCTCGCGACCCGTTTTCTTGATGATGTGATTGATATCAACCAATATCCTCTTCCCGTAATCGAAGAAATGGTCAAAGGAAACCGGAAAATTGGCCTGGGTGTTATGGGTTTTGCAGATTTGATGATTCTTCTGCAGACATCCTATATTTCCGAAGAAAGTACAGCCTTCGCCGAAAAGATTATGGAATTCATCCGTACCGAATCCCGTATAGAGTCCCAGCGACTGGCCAAGGAACGCGGTACCTTTCCTAATTATCAGGGTTCCATTTATGACGGCAAGATCGAATTACGCAATGCTACACTGACTACAGTTGCCCCGACAGGGACGATATCGATGATCTGCGGTGCTTCCAGCGGCGTGGAGCCGCTCTTTGCCGTGGCCTATACTAAAACGGTCATGGACGGTACGGCACTGATTGAGGTCAACCCGCTTTTTGAAGATTATGCGCATAAGTATGGCTTTTACTCAAAGGAGCTTATGTCCAAAATTGCCGAACGAGGTAACGTCTTCGGTTTGCCGGAAGTCCCGGAATGGGTACAGAAGGTCTTTGTTACCGCGCAGGAGATCTCTCCTGAATGGCATATCCGAATTCAGGCTGCTTTTCAAAAATATACGGATAATGCGGTTTCCAAAACTATTAATTTTGCAAATACAGCTACCTGCGAAGATGTTGCCGAAGCGTTTCGTTTAGCCTTTGAGCTTGGCTGCAAAGGAATTACGGTCTATCGGGACGGCAGCCGTGAACAGCAGGTGCTGTCTGCCGGAACGAAAGAAACTGCCAATCCGGCGGCTGATTTCAAAGCCACAGCTGAACCTGAGACGACTGCAAAGCTCGAGACCACCACTGAATCTGAAGCAACCGCTTCTGCACCGATGCCTACCATCAAGCCGAGGCCCCGCCCGCCGGTGACTGTCGGCGTCACTGAAAAGATTAAAATTGGTTGCGGTAATCTCTATGTTAGCGTAAACGCCGATGAAACCAGTATCTGTGAAGTGTTTACCAATACGGGAAGAGCCGGTGGCTGTTCTTCCCAATCGGAAGCAACCTCCCGCCTAATCTCGATCGCGATGCGTTCAGGTATCTCTGTTGATGCTATCATAGAGCAGATCCGTGGAATCCGCTGCCCCGCCTGCATCCGAAGAGAAGGTGTCAATGTCACCTCGTGCCCGGATGCAATCTCGCGGGTAATCAAAAAGTATAAGGATATCGGCGTAAACGGTAATTCTGCGATTATCAATCGCAATAAAACGGAAGAACCTGTCCTTTCGGATGATTTGAAGAAAACTGAAAAAGCCGTAATTAAAAAAGCTCAGGCCGCCGTCGCGATCGACAATGCCTGCCCTGAATGCGGAATGCCCGTGAATCACGAAGGCGGCTGCATGGTCTGCATCCACTGCGGCTATTCCAAATGCGGGTAAAATAACGACTTTTGAAAATGCACAGCCAATACACAGTCATCATTTTCCATTGATGACTGTGTATTTTTTTCTAAAAAATATCAAAAACTACAGGCAGCGAATAATTCTTGGTGAGGTGAATCACGCGATGGCGAAAGACAGACGCAAAGTCAAAGAAGTATTGACAACCAATAACTCGCTTGCTTGGGGTCACCTGAACAACACTCATCCGATGCCGGCAGGCTCGATTGCTTTTGCCAGTCCGCAGGCGATTGGCGGGATGGCTGAAGATAGAAGACGGTCCCCGGATAAAGCGTAGCGGAGGAATAGAAAAGTGGCCAATAATAAAAAGAAGGAAACTTTTATGGCGAACCCTGTTGAGAAACATACTACCGCTGCCTGGGACAGCCGCTTTGAAACAAAGAAGCCTGTATCAAATGTAGGCATTCCCGGAGAACTTGAAGTTCGCAATGCCAAAGAATATGTGGACTCTAACGAAAAATAAACAATTTGGGTCAAGGGGCTGTTGCAAAACGAATAGTAATCATTCGCATGCAGCAGCTCCTTTCCTATTGTTAATTACTTTAATGTAGAAAAATGCTTTCTTCTTGTGAATGATAAACTTTTTCTCTTGACAAATAAATCCTTAAAACATAGTATTTATACTGACTAGTCAGTATAAAGTGTAAAGGAGAAAGGGATGACAAACCAAAAAGATAAAGCAATATTTCAGGCTGCACTTCAATTATTCGCTGTCAATGGGTTTGAACGAACGACAATGGAAGACATTGCCTCTCAGGCAAAAGTTGCCAAAGGGACATTATTTTACCGGCACAAAAGCAAAGAAGAATTATTTGTCAGTATGATTCGCTGGACTATCGACCAATTTGTCGCAACAGTTAAAGAATCAGCCGAAAATGTAGAAGGAGCAATCCAACAGTTAGAAAAGTTAATTGAGGTTCAAACAAAGCTTTCCTTTGAACATCCTGAGTTTGCAAAAGTACTTTTAAGCGAAGTTTGGGGAAGACAAGACAGGCAACTCCTGCTGCGTGAAAGTTTAAGAGAATATTTGCAATTCATTGAAAAAATTATTCAGGAAGGAATAGAAAAGAAGGAAATCAGGCCTTTGGGCCCGGAACTTCTGGCTGTCTCCATATTTGGCATGACAGCGGCAGCAAGTCTTCGCATCCTATTATCCAATCAGAAGATCTCTTACGAAGCCACCGTAGAAGAAATCAAAGGGTATTGGTTAACTGGGATCAAATTATCAGAAAATCTTTGAAAAAACAATAGGAGCTGCAGTAGCTAATTAGTTATAAATAGCAGTTTGGAGGAAATGTCATGGCATTAGAGAAAAAACGTTGGAGAAAACGAGCAGTTATTGCAGCTGTAATCATTCTTCCCCTCATATACAGTGTATTTTTTCTTTCAGCGTTCTGGGATCCGTACAGCAAATTAGAGAAGCTTCCTGTGGCTTTTGTCAATCAGGACCAGGGCGCAGTTATCAATGGTAAGTCAAGAAATTTAGGAAATGAGATCACTGAAGAACTAAAATCCGATGAAAACATCAAATGGGTTTTGACTACGGACGCAGAAGCAAAGACAGGAATACAAAACAGAGAATATTATGCTGAAGTTTCGATACCGGCCGATTTCTCATAAAAAATAGCTTCGGCAGATAAATCAGATAAGAATGAGGGCATCATCATCTATCAACCGGAAGAGAAAAGAAATTTCCTTGCTGTCCAGGTTCTGAACAGAGTCATGCTCGAATTTAAAGATAAGGTTTCACAAAAGGCGACCAAAGAAATCGTCAGTGAAATGACGACCGAAATGAAAACGATTCCTGAGGATTTAGGTGAACACCGCCACTTTAGTCAGCCGTTCCCAACAGCTGCAGGCAGGAAGTAAACAATTGAATGACGGCATCGCATTAATCGATAGCAAGTCAAAAGAACTCATGAATGGTGCAACGCAATTGGCAAGCGGGGCAAATCAGTTAGGGACCGGCTTAAATCAGCTATCTGGTGGTGTAGGACAGTTGGCGGAAGGTTCCGCAGAATTGGCAGCTGTGTATCCACAACTAAATTCTGGTATCCAGACGGCTGCCATGGATATAGCGGCAGCTGCCCAAGGAAGCAGTGAACTGAACGCCAGTGCGGCTAAGTTTCCGGATGGCGAACAGCGGCTTCTAAACGGTAGTCAGACCTTGAATGATGGCATCAACGAGGCAAAGACTGCGGTTGCGGATTCAATCACAACAGCAAATGACAAAACGGCGAATCTTTCTGGACTCGATACCTACGCAGCAACACCTGTTGCGCTTAATCAGCTGAGCATTGATCCAGTGCCGAATTATGGAACAGCATTTTCACCGTATTTTATTTCGTTGTCATTATGGATCGGATCAATCCTCATGCTAATTGTTATTTACCTTGATCCGGAAATCAATTTTGAACGCCGTCTTTCAAGATATCTGCCTGCGGATCCAAGGTTTATTGGATTCTCACTGGTAGCTGCAGTTCAAGCGGTGGCATTAGCTCTTGTTTTACAGCACGGATTGCATCTGGTGGTGAAGAATGTTTTCATGTTTTATGTCGTGTGCATTCTGATTGCTTTATGCTTCACCGCCATTGTGGATTTTTTGATCGCGAACCTCAAGGATGTTGGCAAGTTTTTGGCACTTTTTTTACTGATCCTTCAGCTTACCGCTTGCGGAGGAACCTTCCCACTGGAGCTTGTACCACAATTCTTTGATATCGCATATCCATATTTACCAATGACATACGCAATCAATGCACTTAAAGAAGTAATATCCGGTGTCAACTACAGCTTTCTGTATGAGAATCTGTCTATATTGGGAGGCATCACAGTTGTAATTTTTGCAGTAAATCTACTGCTGAGCATCAGAGCAACGAAAAAGCAAAGGGAAAAATCCGCTGTTGAAATGACCGTTGTTTCATAGACAGGAGGTCATCTTCTTTCAATAATCGAAGGGGCCGTTGCAGAACGAATGAAAGTAAATTCGTCTGTAACAGCCCCATATAATTCTATAGCCGAATAATTGTAGATTAGGATTGGGAGGTTGCCATCTTCCTGTAGCTCTCATAACGTTCAGCAGCATGTTGTTCCGCCAAGCTAAACATGTCTTCGGCAATCTCAGGGAAAACGTTTTTCAAAGAAGCATAACGGATCTCGCTTTCCAGGAATTCTTTAAAGTTTCCTTTGGGTTCTTTGGAATCTAGGATAAACGGATTTTTACCCTGCTGCTTAAGATCCGGATTGTACCTGTAAAGATGCCAGTATCCTGCCTCTACTGCTTTTTTTTGCTGGGCCAGGCTCATCCCCATCCCGTTCTTAAGACCATGATTGAAGCAGGTGGAATAGGCAATGATCAGGGACGGTCCGTGATATCTTTCAGCCTCTGTAATCGCTTTGATCGTCTGCATCATATTCGCTCCCATTGCAATCTGGGCGACGTAAACATAGCCATAGGATATCGCCATCATGCCAAGGTCCTTTTTCCGGATCTTTTTGCCTGCGGCGGCAAACTTGGCAATCGCGGCTGTCGGGGTCGCTTTGGAGGACTGCCCGCCTGTATTGGAATAGACCTCCGTATCCATTACAAACAGGTTGACATCGTCCCCGCTGGCCAGGACATGATCGACACCATTATAGCCGATATCATACGCCCAGCCGTCCCCGCCGATTGCCCAAACTGAGCGTTTGACGAGATAGTCCTTTCTCTTCAGTATTTCACGGATGACAGGAAGACCCAAGGCAGCGTTGCCGTTCAATACCTGAAGCACTTTGGCGGAAGCGGTCAGCGACCTTTCCCCGTCCTGGTACGCATCGAGCCATTCTCTGAAAGCTGTCTTGATTTCTTCGGACAGCTCCATCGCCAGGGCTTCCTGCATCAGGGCAGAAATTCTTTCTCTGATCTGCAAAGCGCCGAGGTACATGCCGTATCCGTACTCCGCGTTATTTTCAAAAAGTGAGTTGGCCCAGGCCGGTCCTCTGCCCTCGGCATTGGTCGTATACGGGATGGAAGGGTAACTTCCTCCCCAAATTGAGGAACAGCCTGTCGCATTCGCGATCATCATACGTTCCCCGAAGAGCTGCGTCAGCAGTTTGACATACGGCGTTTCCCCGCAGCCCGGGCAGGCACCGTTAAACTCCAGCAGCGGACGGATAAACTGGCTTCCTTTTAAGGTATTGCGGTCCATACGGTCTTCCTTGGGCCGGATGGATAACGCATATTCCCAGTTTTCCGCTTCCATTTCGATTTCGTGTTCGGCTGGTTTCATGATTAATGCTTTTCCCGGAGCAGGACAAATGTCGGCACAGTTCATACAGCCTGTACAGTCCAGAGGGGCAATCTGTATACGGTAATGCAGGCCCTCCAGTCCTTTTCCGGCAGCTTCCTTCGTTATAAATGTCTCCGGTGCCTGGGCTTTTTCCTGATCATCCAATAAAAAGGGTCTGACCGTCGCATGCGGACAAATATAGGCGCACTGATTACACTGAATACATTTGTCTATCTGCCATTCTGGAATCTGGACTGCAATACCGCGTTTTTCATAGGCTGTTGTCCCGAGAGGCGTACTCCCGTCCTCCATCCCCAAAAAGGTACTGACAGGAAGCTCATCTCCCTCAGAGCGCGCAATCGGCCGCTGAATTTTCTTGATAAATTCGGGTTCTTCTTTGAGCTCCGTTTTTTGATCCTGGGCACTCTCCCAGGAAGCAGGCGCCTCAATACGGATAAGCCGGCTGATGCCTTGATCTACGGCGGCTTTGTTCATTTCAACGATCTTCTGCCCTTTCCGGCCGTAGGTTTTTTCAATCGAATTTTTCAGATACCGGACGGCATCTTCAATCGGTATGACATTCGCCAGCTTAAAGAATGCGGCCTGCATCACCATATTGATCCGTCCGCCCAGGCCAATCTGCGAAGCAATATCAATTGCGTCTATGACATAGAAATGGATGTTGTTTTGAAAGATCGTTTTCTTCAGGTATGCCGGAAGATGCTCTTCAAGTTCATCAAGGCTCTTCCACGGGCAATTCAAAACAAAAGTGCCATTTTTTTTGATTCCTTTCAGGAGATCATAATGGTAAATGAACGATTGATTATGGCAGGCAATGTAATCCGCGCTGAAGACCAAATAGCGGGACTTAATCGGACTTCTGCCGAATCTGAGGTGGGAAACCGTTGTCCCTCCTGATTTTTTGCTGTCATAGGAAAAATAGGCCTGGGCGTTAAGGTCGGTATTGTCCCCTATAATCTTTACCGCCGATTTGTTTGCCCCGACAGTCCCATCGGAACCAAGCCCCCAGAACTTGCAATTGATGGTCCCTTCCGGGGTTGTATCCAGCCATTCGCCCTCCGGTAAAGAAGTACCGGAGACATCATCCACAATCCCGATGGTAAAATGATTTTTTGGTTTGTCCTGTTTCAGATTCTGGTATATCGCCAGGATCTGAGAAGGCGTTGTGTCTTTGGATCCTAGCCCATACCTCCCCCCCACGATAACCGGCTGATAGGCTATTTGTTCCGGAGTCCCATCCGAGGTGTGCCTGAATAATTCTAGAATATCGAGGTAGAGCGGTTCGCCTAATGCTCCCGGCTCCTTGGTACGGTCCAAAACCGCAATTTTTTTGACGGAAGCGGGTAATACATTAAAGAAATATTTTGCCGAGAATGGCCGGTAAAGATGAACGATCACCATCCCGACCTTTTCCCCTCTCTTCTGCAGAACGTCAATCGTCTCTTCAACCGTGTCACAGACTGACCCCATTGCCACAATGACATTTTCAGCATCCGGTACTCCGTAATAATTAAAAGGGTGATAGACCCGTCCTGAAATTCTTTCTATTTCCCGCAGATAGCCTTCTACAATATCCGGGACCTTCTCATAAAACGGATTGGAAACCTCCCTGAACTGAAAGTAGACATCCGGATTCTGCGTTGATCCTTTTACAACGGGGTGTTCAGGACATAAGGAATGATCCCTGAAATCCTGAAGCGCCTGATGGTCTACAATTTCTCGGATCTCTTCCTGTTCAATTAAGCTGATTTTTTGATACTCATGCGATGTACGAAATCCGTCAAAGAAATGAAGAAACGGAATTCTGGATTGGATTGCACTTAGATGAGCGACATATCCCAAATCATGTGCTTCCTGGACGTTAGTTGATGCCAACAGCGCAAAACCTGTCTGCCTGCAGGCCATGACATCCTGATGGTCGCCGAAGATGGACAGCGCATGGGTTGCCAGTGCTCTGGCACTTACATGAAACACGGCCGGCAGCAGTTCCCCGGCAAGCTTGTACATATTCGGAATCATCAGAAGCAGCCCCTGAGAAGCGGTGTAAGTAGTGGTCAGCGCTCCTGAAGCGAGTGATCCGTGAACGGCTCCCGCAGCACCAGCTTCAGATTCCATTTCCACCACTTTTACAGGCTGACCGAAAATATTCTTTTTGCCGTGCGCCGACCATTCATCAATACCTTCGGCCATTGGAGATGACGGAGTGATCGGAAAGATGGCGGCAACTTCAGTCAGGGCGTAGGACGCCAGCGCTGCAGCTTCATTGCCATCCATCGTGGCCGTTTTCATTGGCATCAAAAGACCTCCTTTTTAGCTTAAGCTTGATCCATATTTGTGATCCATTATTAAATTGATGACCCAGTGCCTCGTTAACTCAGTACTAAGCTTTATGATCTATATTATTGATACTTTCCAGCGAAAAATGCACAGAAATGCAAACCAATCAATTTTGCAAGAATTACAAAAAAATACTGCCAATAGTGCGTTACTATTAGCAGTATCTCAGAGGCTTATGGTTAATCTCATTTTTGATCTTTCATCAGACAATTACTGGAGAATGTCTAATCCAGAAAATCCTCTAAATCTTCAATCGTCGCTTTCAGCGTCGTAATTCTTTGTTCTTGTGCCATAATAATATTATGCAGCGTTATTTTGGCCTGAGCAATATCCAGTTCTTTTTTTGTCTTTCTGAGATCAACGACTTGCTGCTGAACGTCGCCCAGCTGGCCTCCTATCTCAGCTTTATCTTCCTTGAGCGTCTGCAAAAAGTCCTTCAGCGGAGCAAGCAGGGCATCCATCTGTTCATCGGTCAAATTCTCATTCTGTTGTCTAAGATCATCAATCTTGGCAACTGCATTATCGCGAAGCTGAGTTAATTGATTGCGCAAATGGATCGTCTCTGTTTTATTGGCACGGATTTCATCAAATAAAGGCTTGAGTTCCTTCTGCCATTGCTGGACAGTAACACCCTTAGCTTCAGTATTCGCCTGCTTGTTGCTTTGGGAACTCTGTTTACTTGATGTGCCATCCGTTGTTTTGTCTGTCTTGGCCAAAACCAATGCACTGTTAAGGATTAAGCAAACACTCATAACAGCCAGTACCAAGACTTTTATTCTTTTCATATTGCTTCCTCCCCACAATGCTATTTCAGGTCATTTTCCTCAATATCATCCATCGCATTCACAGTGTTGATGATTTCATCAAGCTCTCTGGAAATCTCGTCCAATACAGCTTCTTTTTCTTCATCTGCCGACCGTGTGCCTGATTTTGCAACCACCGAAATTTCTTGATTATCGGATTCCTTGTTTTCTTTCTTGTCTGTTTCCGTTCCGTCTGTCCCCGCTCCATCGATTCCTGCTCCGCCGGTTTCTGCTCCATCGATTTCTACTCCATCACTTTGCACCTGATCGCCTTTGTTCGCGGATTGCTGGTCTTCAGTCTGAACACCGTTTCGCGGCACTTCGGAATTCTTCGATTGATCCGTTTGGCCCGAGCAGCCGCTCAGCGTGACAAAAAAGGAAAGAATTAGGAATGCCGTTAAGAACACTCTACCTTTCATCACTACCCTCCTGATACTTCAGGCAGGCAGACCATCGGTCTACAGCCTTACTATAAAGAAAAAATATCAAAGCAAAACAGATGAGTTGTAAATAATACGTAAAATTATGACCGTACTTTTTAAAATTCTAGGTATTATCCAGGGAAAAAAATCACAATCTCCGTTCCCTGCCCATAGGTGCTGGAAGCGCTAATTCTGCCGCCGTGCTGCTCAACCAGCATCTTGGTGATGTTAAGACCAAGACCGGTTCCGCCTTCCACCTCCTGCCGGGATTTATCTGCCCGGTAGAATCTCTCAAAAATAAATGGCAGATCCTGTGGTGCGATTCCCTTCCCGTTGTCCTGAACGCTCAATTTGATCCCGCCGTCTTCCGGCGTTACAGTCAGTTTGATTTTTCCGTTCTTTCCGGTATATTTCAACGCATTATCCAGGATATTGATCAGGATCTGTTTAAAACGATGCTGATCTGCATAGATTTCCAGTCCGTCCGGACAATCCATCATCAGCTCTATGTTTTTAGGATTTTCCCTCATCCCTGTGCTTTCCAGAATCTCCTCCAGGGTATTCCCGACCAGGAAATACTTCCTGGTGAGTGTAATCTCCCCCGACTGAATTTTCGCTGATTCCAGGATTTCACCTGTCAGCCCCATTAAACGGTTTGTTTCCGTTTTAATAATATTCAAATACTTTGGATAGTCCTGAGGTTTTACCAATCCATCCAGCATTCCCTGGACAAAACCGTTGATCGATGTCAGCGGAGTTCTCAGATCATGAGACACACTTGCCATAAAATCCCGCCGCATATTTTCGGCCGTACTGATTTGGTTTTTCATATTATTGAAGGCTTTTGCCATCTTTTCCAGCTCATCACCTGAATGAACTGCCAAATCATTGATCTGCTCTCCGGCGGCCAGCTGTATCGCTCCCTCTTCCATGATTTTCAACGGCCTGGTAATTTTAAGGGCTGCCAGATAAATCATGATACCGCTTAAGATAACTGCCGCCAGCGCAGAACACCATATGATCATATTGATCTTTTGAATATAAGCGTAGATTTCGTCAAGCGGAGCAAAAAACAAAATAGCTCCTTCAATCATATTGCCCTGGCCGTAGGGGACCCCTAAAAAGGCTACATCTGCGGCAAACCTGTCCGAGTATTGCTTTTTCCGGGAAACTTCCTTGCCCTGCAGGATGCTTTTTAAATCTTCAAACAGGTACGCATCCAGCAGTTTCTTATCCAGTACCAGATTCTTATTCGCAAGAACCTCCGGATTCAGCCGGATTGCATAAATCCGTGAACCCGTCATCGAACCCAGGATATCCAGCGAATCATTTAGTTCCGAATAGGTTATTTCGGCCTGTTCATACTTCCCAAGCAGCAGAACCGTTTCGGCTGCCGCAGCACGCATTTCTTGCTGCTTTTCCCCGAATACATAGTTGTTAAACGCATAGGAGAGAAGAACGGCAATGACAGCCATCACCGCAATGATCAAGATCAGATAGGTAAAAAACAGTTTTGAGAAAATTGTTTTCTTAACCATCAATCTCCAGCTTGTATCCTACTCCCCAGACGGTACTGATCCGGCAGTTAGAATAAACACCCTCCAGTTTTTCTCTCAGTTTGTTGATATGAACATCAACAGTCCGGGTATCTCCTTCATATGAGTATCCCCATACTTTTTCCAGCAGCTGATCTCTGGTAAAAACCATATTTCTGTTCTTGAGAAGGAAATACAGCAGCTGGATCTCTTTCGGCTTCAGTTCTATTTTTTCGCCTTCCAGTCTGGCCTCATAACGGTTCATATCCACCTGGATATTTCCGATATTCAGAACATTGGTTTCAGCTTGTTGATCTGCTCTATCCTTCGTTTCATATCCTTGAACGTTTTTTAGTCTGGCTTTGACCCTGGCCACTAGTTCCCTCGGTTCAAAAGGCTTCACAATATAATCATCGACACCAAGTTCAAACCCCTGAATCTTATCTTCCATCAAATCACAGGCAGTCAGCATAATGATCGGAACAGAGCTGATCTGCCTGATCATTTTACAGACTTCCCACCCGTTAATGACCGGCAGCATGATATCGAGAATCACTAAATCTGTTTTTTCTGTTCGCAGGACATCGAGCGCACTGCTTCCATCATGAACCATATAAAGCTGGTATCCCTCATTCAAAAGATAAAGTTCCAACAGCTGGCAGATATTGTGATCATCATCAACGACAAGTATGCTTGTCATCCATCGTTCACCCCCACACTTCCGGAAAGGAAAAATAAGTTGCCAATAGACCAGACAACTATACCTGATGCTATTATATCAGTTTTTTTCCAATTCTGTCATGGTTTTTCAAATGAAAAGAGGATGCCGAATAACATCCTCTCTGGTCAATCTTTATTTAAAATCAAAGTGAAAAAATAATCGCAATTCTTCTATTCAACAGCAACTTCGAATTCGTCTTTCCCGGCCCCACACAAAGGACAAACCCAACTATCGGGCAGATCTTCAAAAGCTGTACCGGGAGCAATCCCACCATCCGGATCTCCTTCAGCCGGATCATAAACATAACCACATACTGTACATTCGTACTTTTGCATTCAAAGCGCCTCCTTTGTCAATTTTTTTCATTATAACCGCAGGTTTTCTTGAAAACAAGAGGCTTTCAGCTAAAATATTCACTGAATTTTCGCGGTTATTCCTGCACTCTCTTAGCTGCGCGGCGGTCCATAAATCCTGAACGATTTACGGATACTCTTTATCCAGCTTGTAAAACAGCAGCACTACAATCAGGAAATAGATGTATACCAGGCATACTAATACTCCAGGATATCCCTAATTCTTTCAAATCTTTTCAGTTCCTGTTGGGCTTTGGAAAGATGGGCATTCATCAGCCGGTTAGCTGATTCGTTATCCTTATTCTCCACAGCCTGAAAGATCTCCAGATGTTCCTGATAAAGCATCTGTCTGTTTTCAAAATAATAGGTCCGCACCCACTGCTGATACGTCGATCGTAAAACCTGACCGGATATATCCAGAGCGGTATTGATCATTCGTTCCAGAAGCGGGTTTTTGCACATCCCGGCTAAAGCGAGATGAAAAGAGACATCATCCTTCTGGACATTTTTGCCTTCCGGCAGATCCTGTTTCATCTTTTCAAACAATATGTGCATGGCGGCAATATCGCTGTTATCCCTGTTTCGGGCAACAAGATCAACGGCTTGGGTCTCCAGAGCAATACAGATATCAATAATTTTTTCGAAATCATTTTCCAGCAAAAAAATAAAACTTAGAGGTTCAATCACTGCATTGGATGGAGAACGTTTGACAAAAATTCCTTCTCCCTGCCGGATATCGAGAATCCCTGTCAGGCTCAGCGCTGATAATGCCTCCCTGACCGAAGTTCTGCTTACTTCAAACTTTTCGGCAAGAATACTTTCTGTCGGTAGCTTATCACCCGGATTCAGCTGACCCTGAATCATAAAGTTTTTGATCTGCTCAAGAATAATCTCTGTAGTTCTCCTGCTCTTGATCGGCTTGATATCCATGCCCATACTCCCTCACAGGTATCCGACAAAATATAGTTATACGATTGTATTATAACATATGACTTCAAAATATGGGAAAGCGGATAATATTCGGTATCTTAAGCCAGACTATGGAAAAAAAGAATCATGAGGTGGTTGTATGTCATTATCTCCCCATCCAACGTATAAAAGAATTCTTGTTGTAGTGATGACCCTCATGCTGTGTGCATCCTCCTTGAGCAATGCTGCCTTGGGAGACCGCAATCTTTCACGCGGATCCCGCGGGCCGGAGGTAGCGGAACTCCAAAAAAGGCTGTCTATGCTGGGATATGTGATCGGTTCAATTGACGGAATCTATGGACGTCAAACCGAGGCCAGGGTCCGTTTGTTTCAAAAAGAACACGGACTAGGCGCAGATGGTATAGCCGGAACCAGAACCATACGTGAGCTCAAACGCTTGACAGGGGAAAGTGTGACAGTCGGCGGCACAGCGATTGGATATAAGAATTCGGATATTAATCTTTTAGCCCGTCTGGTCAGTGCCGAAGCTAAAGGAGAGCCCTATCGCGGACAAATTGCCGTTGCCTCTGTTGTGTTAAACCGTATCCAAAGTTCCTCATTTCCAAATACGATTCCAGATGTTATTTACCAACCCGGTGCTTTTTCTCCAGTAGCAGATGGGTCCATTTGGAATGAGCCTGTTCCTTCGGCCTATAACGCAGTATATGAAGCGTTACACGGAACAGACCCTGCCTACGGAGCATTATTCTTTTTTAACCCTGCCAAGACAAGCAACAATTATATCTGGTCACGACCTCAAATTATTCAAATTGGCAAACACATCTTTTGTCGTTAGGAGGAAAAACTATGAAGAAAAGATTTTGGCCGTGGGCTTTAGCTGCGGGGCTCGCGCTCTCTCTGATCTGGGGGGTGAATCAATTCCAAAGAGCTGAAAGTTTGGACCTCGCTGCCGAAAACCAATATCAAAGATCTTTTGCCGACCTGGTGACTCACCTTGACGGTTTGGAAACCACTCTGGCCAAAAGCAGGGCTGCAGGGACCCCGACCCAGCAGGTATTGTATTTAAGCCAATCCTGGCAGCAGAGTGGAACGGCCGTGAAGGATCTCTCTCTGCTGCCGTCAGATGAATACGGGTTAAATTATGTCGATCAGTTTCTGAATCAAATCGGCGAATATGCCCATCTGATGACGCAGCAGATTGCCAAAGGTGAGCAGATGAATGCTTCTCAGGAAAAAACGCTGACCAATATGCAGGAAAGGCTTATTTCTGTTAACCGGACCGTTCAAGAACTCAACGTCAGTCTTAGTACAGAAAATATTTCCTGGCTCAGTAAAAATAAGCGGAGTGCTTCAACTAATTTTTCCAATGCTGCTCCTGCCTCAGCCATTGGAGAAGAAGGTGCTGCTACAGTCCCTGACTCAGTCAGCTCTGGTCTTGAGCAGCTTGATTCCAGCCTGCAGAAATACCCCCCATATTCTTATGAGGGTCAGGCGGATACGCATTTTGTGTCGGAACCGCTTGGTCTGCCTGAAAAGACCGTAACAGAGACGGAAGCAAAAGCTGCAGCCACTGATTTTTTGCAGACCCTTGGCTATACGAACGTTGATCCGCAGTCTTCCGGCATCTCCAACGGTACTTTCAGCGTTTATGTTTTCAAATTTAGCAGCACTACGGTCGACGTGGCTAAAAAAGGCGGTGTGATCACGTACTTCCGGGATGAAAGAGCGCTTGGTCTGCAGCGATTTGATGCAGACAATACAGCATCTCGGGCCTTGAAAACTTTACAAAATCTTGGATGGAAGAATCTTGTTCAGACTTCAGTCAATGATTTTGGCGGAACGATACAGCTGGACGCAGTCGTTGAAGAACAAGGCATTCGAATCTATCCTGATAAAATCCGGCTGATTGTTGCCAAAGACAACGGCAGAATAATAGGTTATGATGCAACATCGTACTGGCTGTTTCACCATAAACGCACGCTTCTGCCTGAAATCACGATGGATCAGGCCAAATCTCGTCTTCGTTCTGACGTCTCCATCCAGGAGTACAGGCTGGTCGTCATATCCCTTCCCGGCTGGCCCGAAGCTTTCTGTTATGAATTCCGAGTAAAAAAAGGCGGGGAGGAATTCATGATCTATATCAATGCGGTCAGTGGGTACGAGGAAAAAATCCAGCGGGTTATCCAAACTCCACGGGGAGAATATCTGGAGTAAGGTAAATCACTGGAAATACACCGCCAAAAAGGTTATAATTCTTGTATAAAAAAATGCGCAAACCGGCAGCCCAAAGCAAAGAATCCGCCGGTATGGTCACAGAAATCCTGACAAAAATGAAAGATGCGCTACAGGATATCGATTCAGAGGTGTGTGGGACATGTATGAAAAATGGCTAAAGCCGTTGAGCAGCTGTGCGCTGTTTGACAAGATTGAACCCAGCGAAATTCTTGGTATTCTTCATTGTATGAATATAAAAATTCATGATTATAAAAAGAATGAATGCCTGACCTTAGCTGGGGAAACGCTCTCCAAAATTGGTGTAGTTTTGAGCGGGAATGTTTCCTCCACCAAAGAAACGGTTTCCGGGAACAGGGTTTTAATCAGTATTCTTGGCCCCGGAGAAATGTTCGGAGAAATGGCCGCCTATTCCGGTACAAAGTCCTGGCCGGTCACAGTCATCGCCCAATCAAGCTGTACGGTGATGTTTTTTCCACAGGACAAAATTGTCGGCTGCTGTGAGAAAGTATGCATCAGCCATAAGAAATTGATCATGAATATGCTGAAGGTCTTATCGAACAGGGCATTAATGCTCAATAAAAAGGTAGAGTACCTTTCAATCAAGAGTCTCCGGGGCAAGGTCAGCACCTATTTACTCGATGAGTACAAGAAGACCGGCAATCATACCTTTCAATTAAACCTCAACCGGAATGATTTGGCCGATTTCATTAACGTCTCCCGCCCTTCCCTTTCCCGTGAACTCTGCAAAATGAGAGACGAAGGAATGATCGATTTCCACAGTACAGCGATTAAAATAAAAGATTATGAGGTTTTAAAAAAATTTAGCGAATGAAGTTGTTGATTTAAACGATACCTGAAGGAGTGTTGTGATGACGAAGGACACCTTTGCAAGAACATTTGGCTTCGAGGATTATGGCCATATGCTTGCAAGTACAACAACTGTCTTTAAGGACAACGATGCTGATACTTGCTGGAATATCACCAAACTCTCGCAGGATAGATTTCTTACCTGGGATGATGCTGAAATCGGGGACGACCGGGTTGAAGTATTCTTGACAGAAAATGAAGCCCAGGCTTATCTGAAACAGCTAAGAGACAATCAAAATATACTCAAGACCGTCATTACGGACAGATGATGTCCCGGTCCAGAGGCAACTTAGTTGTTAGCGAGACTTTAACTTTGGTTAAAGTCTCTTTTTAGATTGCTTTGATTACTGCCGGAGTTTTGCTGGTTGGACAATGGAAAAAACAAAAAACCTGCTCGACAAAGTAATAGCTTAAATTTTGCTTGTGCGCTGAGGAACATCGTAAAAAGCAACTTCATTGTTAAACTGATTCTCTTATTGACACTTTCCTCAATAAACTATACGATTAAAATGGTTGGAAACGTAGGAGGATCAGAAGATATGAAATTTAAACAAATCTGTTCTGCCACCTTGATTACAGGACTATGTCTGATGCTTGTATCCGGCTGCAATGCTCCAAAAACAGCAAAAATAAAAATCGGCGGCAATTTTGAATTAACCGGAGAAATTGCCGAGTTTGGAATCATGGGTGAAAACGGGGCGAAGCTGGCAATCAAAGAAGCGAATGAAAATGGAGGCGTACTTAAACGTCAAATTGAATACATCAGTGCCGACAATCAGTCCAATGCTGCCGAATCAACCGCAGCGACCACCAAACTGGTTACACAGGATAAAGTCATCGCGATCATCGGTTCGATGACGAATGCGAATACGCTTGCAGCAATCCCTGTTGCGTCCGCCAACAATGTACTGCTGATTACGCCGACCAGCACAGACGAAAGCATTACCGTCGGCGATGAAGGGCTGAACAAATGGGTGTTCCGGAGCTGCTTTATCAACACTTTCCAAGGGGAAATCGCTGCATCCTATGTGCTGAACACACTGAATGTGTCCAAAGCCGCGCTGATTATTGATCAGAACGGCACCTATGCCAAGAGTCTGGCAGTAGGTTTTCAGGATACTTTTGAAAAAGCAGGCAAACAAATTGTCGCTTCCGAAGAATACACTTTCGGCCAGGATACAGATTTCCGGGTCATGCTTGCAGAAATTAAAGCTCAAGACCCTGATGTGATCTTTGTCCCCGGATGGGCCAATCAAGCCGGGGCCATCATAAAGCAGGCCCGTGAAATGGGACTTGACACGGTCTTCCTCGGCGGTGATGGCTGGGGAACAGGGCCGATTAGCGATATTGCCGGCAAAACCGCGCTGAACAACGCTTATTATGTAGATCAGGTCGCTTTGGATGATCCAGTCCTGGCAGACTTTGCAGCTGCTTACAAAAAGGAATACGGTCAGGATGCTGATATGTTTGCCGCACTTGGTTACGACGCTGCGAACATGATCATCACAGCCATTGAGCAGGCGAACAGCATGGATACGGAAAAGATCAGGGAAGCCCTCGAGAACCTGACAGATTTTCAAGGAATCACCGGTACAATCACCGTGAATCCTGCAACCCATAATCCTGAGAAAAGTGCTGCCATCTTGAAGTTTGTGGGAGGCCAAAAAGTATTTGCTGCTCGCGTGGATCTTCAATAAAGGAAATTTGTGAACGTAATTATAGATAGAGTAATGAAAGAAGGCAGTTCTCTATTCTTTTATACTTCTATTTTTCTGTAATTCTGTTTCCTATTTCTTTCAACAGTTGTATTTAACTTCCCTGTTTTTCAGTTATGTGTTAAAATGTTTAGATAGATTTGATTAGATATTATAACGATTGCTTTTTCATTTATTATTTATAAAAATGAATAAATGATATGAAGCAGTTTTTGTCATAATAAAATAGTAAACACGATAAAAAAGGAGAACCATTTACATGTCAAATTTCTTTGAAATAGGCCTTAGTAGTGTACTGACCAAAGCTATTTCTGAAATGGGCTTTGAAGAGACCACACCGATTCAGGAGAGAACGATTCCGCTTGTGCTGGAAGGCAAGGATATTATCGGGCAGGCTCAGACCGGAACTGGCAAGACAGCCGCTTTCGGAATTCCGATGATTGAGCGTATGAATCCTGACAGAGAAAGTATCAAAGCCCTTGTGGTCACACCAACCCGGGAACTAGCTATCCAGGTAGCTGAAGAACTGAACCGTATTGGTCAGTTTAAAGATGTCCGGTCCCTGCCAATTTACGGCGGACAGGATATTGACCGGCAGATCCGGTCTCTGCGGAACCGGCCGCAGATTATTGTGGGGACTCCCGGACGGCTGATGGACCATATGAGAAGAAGAACCATCCGTCTTCAACAGGTTGAAACGGTCGTGCTTGATGAAGCAGACGAAATGCTCAGTATGGGTTTCGTGGAAGATATTGAAAACATTCTGAAGGAAGTTCCCGAACAAAGGCAGACGCTGCTTTTCTCTGCAACGATGCCAAAATCGATTCTGGATCTGGCCCAGCGCTTTATGCAGAATCCGGAATATATCAGCATGAAAACCAAAGAGATCATAGTTCCTCAAATCGAACAGTGTTACGTGGAAGTCCAGGAAAAACAAAAGTTTGATGTACTCTGCCGCCTGTTGGATATTCAGTCTCCCGATCTGGCCATTGTCTTTGGACGGACAAAGCGGCGGGTCGATGAGCTGTTTGAGGCTTTAAGCAAAAGAGGTTATTCCGCGGAGGGAATCCACGGCGACCTGACCCAGGCCAGGCGCGATATGGTAATGCGTCATTTTAAAGAAGGTTTAACGGAGATTCTGGTTGCTACGGACGTTGCGGCCAGAGGTCTCGATATTAGCGGCGTGACGCACGTCTACAATTTTGACGTTCCCCAGGATCCAGAAAGTTATGTCCACAGAATCGGACGTACTGGCAGGGCCGGCAAAGGCGGACAGGCGATTACATTTGTTACTCCAAGAGAGATCGGCCATTTAAGACTGATTGAGCAGGTCGCCAAAAGAAGAATTACGCGCAAGCCTCTGCCGACCTTTAACGACGTACTTGTCGGTCAGCAGCGCCTGACCATGGATAAAATTCTTAAAGCGGCCGAGGACGAAGATATTTTACGCTACAAGGAAATGGCGGAGGAACTGTTGGAGGACAACGATTCCATCACTTTGTTATCCGCTGCACTGAAGCTGCTGACAAAGGAGCCAAGTACTGCTCCGATCGTGCTGACCGAGGAAGCGCCTTTGCGCAGTAGGCAGCCCCGCAGGTTTGACCAGCAGCAAGGATTCCACCGAAACCGCGATAACAGCAAATATCCTTCAAGGTTTCCGAAACGGAAATTCTAAACGAATAACCCATAAGATGGTTTACAATTCATAAACATTTTGGCAACATATAAAAAATCCTTTCCGTTTTTAGCGGGAAGGATTTTGCGATTTATTCAAGAACAGGTGACAGGGTTTAGCCTTTAATGTCTCCAAAGCTTTGTCTTCTATTGGAAATGCTTTGGCCCCTGTCTATGCGGATGATCTGATCCCCCAGCAGTTCTGCTTCAGCAAGATCATGGGTAACCAAAACAAAAGGAATTTTCCACTGGCTTTGGATTTTCTTTAGCTCCTGCTGCAGCCCGCTTCTCGTTTCCTGGTCAAGAGCTGACAAAGGCTCATCAAGCAGCATGATCTCAGGTTCGGTCATTAATGCCCTGGCCAAAGCGACCCGTTGCTTTTCTCCTCCCGAAATATGCTGAGGATAACGGTTCTGGAGGTGAAGAATACCAAGCATCTCCATCATCTCCTCAGCAGCCCGCGGTTTGGCATGACGCTTTTCCTTGCTTACTCCGTACAAGATATTTCTTCTGACCGACATATGAGGAAACAAGGCATACTCCTGGAATACGTATCCCACCCTTCTCTCTTTTGAAGGACAATTAATTTTATTCTCCGAGAAGTAGACGATACGATCGTTGATTTGAATGATCCCCTGGGAAGGAGCTTTCAGTCCGGCCAGGCATTTTAAGATCGTCGTTTTTCCCGAGCCTGAGGGTCCAACAAGGACCAGAATTTCATTTTCAGCTTCTAATTCGGCCTCAAGCTCAAAATGACGAAGCGTTAAATTAAATTTAGCCTTTAGCATCTTACTTACTCACTCCCCTCTTCCTGAATAAATCCTTTTTGCTGCCTTTTTGACCAACGGTTCAGCCAAAAGATCACTAAGAAGCTGAATACCGTCATGATCACAACCAGAATCATCGCCGTTGCAGTATCCCCGCCTTCATTGGCCATATAAATCGCAATCGGCATGGTTTGTGTTTTTCCGGGAATATTGCCTGCGATCATTAGTGTGGCTCCGAATTCTCCAAGAGAACGCGCAAAGGATAGGATGAACCCCGAGACAATACCCGGCCAGGAAAGCGGGATCGTGATGGTAAGAAAAACGCGCAGCTCACCTGCACCCAAGGTACGGGCAGCATTCTCCAGCGTTTTGTCGACTCCCTCCATTGCAGCTTTCGTCGATTGATACATCATAGGGAATGATACTACAGCCGCAGCAATGACTGCTCCAGCCAGATTGAACACGACGCTGACATGAAAAACACCGGTCAAAAATTGACCTAAAGGCCCATTCTTACCGAACAGCCAAAGCAGGATAAAGCCAACGACCGAAGGAGGAAGAACCAGCGGCAAAGTGACAAAAGCCTCTACCAGATCCTTCCCCGGAAAATTTCGTCTGGCCATATGACCGGCTAAAGGGATCCCCAACAAGACAACAATGATAACTGCTGCCGTTGCAACTTTTAGGGATAAGATAATTGGTGTGTAGTCAAAGCTCATTAGCGTCTCTCCTGATCCGTGCAGAACAAATATCCTATTTACTGTACTCTATCAAGCCAAAATATGAAATACATGACAGCAGATTTTAAGCAATACTGCGTTAACATACCGCTCCTTTACTACTAAAAATCTGCTCGCCATAATTTGATAATTTAATATATTTATTTCGGGCATGTATTATCATACCTATTATTTAGATATAAAACAACTAAATATCAACAACTAAATATTTATCATGCTGTCAAATTCCACTGAATGTTGATGATTCTTCTTATTTGTTTATTTGAAACCGTATTTTCCAAAAATTTGTTGAGCATCTCCACTGCTTAAGTAACTTAAGAAATCCTTCACTTCAGTCAGATTCTTGGTACCGGCAATTACAGCCGCAGGATAAACAATGGTGCTATGGCTGTCAGCCGGTGCAACTGCAACGACTTTTACTTTATCGGATCCCTGAGCATCAGATTGATAGACAATACCAGCATCAACGTTCCCGCTTTCTACGTATGTCAGTACTTGTATGACATCTTTGGCCAGAACCAATTTGGCTTGCAGCGTGTCCCATAATTTCATACTGGTTAAAGCTTCCTGAGCATATTTCCCTGCCGGTACACTGTCCGGAGTACCAATACTGATTTTGTTTGCCTTGGCAAGGTCCTGAAAACTGGTAATATCTTCATTATTTTTCCCTGCAATCAGCACAAGATCGTTCCCAAGCAGGTCAATCCGGGTCTCTTCCGCTAAAAGATTCCCTTTTTCCAATGCATCCATTTGTTTTTTTCCTGCTGAAATAAATAAATCAGTCGGCGCACCTTGCTCAATCTGCTGCTGCAAAGAACCAGATGAACCATAGTTAATCGTCAGATTAATCCCTGCGTTTTTTCCTTCGTACTGTGTTTCTATTTCCGTCATGGCATCTTTTAAACTGGCTGCTGCTGATACAAGAATCTCCACCGGAACCGTTTCTTTTTGTTCAGTACGATTTGCTGAACTACCCGAACTGCTGCAGCCAACAAGTACCAAACATGAAACCAAAACCGCAATCAGAATTCCACCCATTTTTTTCATTAAATTTTCCTCCTAAAAATAAATGATATGTTTGCTTTCCTATCTCCATCCAAGATAAACAAACATAAGCCAATTAAACTAATATAAATGATTATACAATATATAACTCGGCCCTTCAATATTAATTGAAAACCAATATAGACCAATATAATTGTTTTGTTCTTTCATTTTGAGTACTGTTTTGTCCTGTGATATAATAAAATGATATTATTTTAAAATTGAGGTGACTGGCATTGCTTGAAAGCACTTCCTATACCCCTGAAGAAGTAGCCCAGAAACTTAAAATATCCAAGTATACCGTCTATGAATTGATCAAACGCGGGGATCTTGCTGCATACCGGGTTGGACGTAAGGTAAGAGTAGAGGACAAGGATATCGAAGCCTATATTCAGAAAAGCAAAGGTGCCTCAATGACGACCGACGTCTTTACTTATCCAGTCTTAGAGCACTCTTCAGAATCCGTCCGTTCTCCTGATGTCTCTATATCGGATACGGTCGTTATTTGCGGCCAAGATATCATACTGGATATTCTAACCCGTCACCTTTTGAAACAATACCCGAATATCAAATTCTTAAGAAGCTATATCGGCAGCATTGATGGTCTGCTGGCACTCTACAGGGGTGAAGCCAACATTGCTACTGTCCATCTCTGGGACAGTGATGCCGATGATTATAATCTTCCTTATATCCGAAGACTTATGCCCGGACACCAAACAATCGTGATTAATCTGGTCTATCGCCAGGAAGGCTTTTATATTTCCCGTGGCAATCCTAAAGATATTACATCCTGGAAAGACCTGATCAGACCGGACGTCCGGTTTATTAACCGCGAACGCGGGTCGGGAGCCCGAGTCTTGCTTGATGAAAAATTGCGTATTGAGAGTATCCCACATCACTTGATCAATGGCTACTACGATGAAGAAATGAGCCATATGGCCGTGGCCAGCAAAGTTGCGCGGGGAGAAGCCGATGTAGGGCTTGGCATTGAAAAAGCAGCTATGCAGGTGTCAGGTCTTGACTTTATTCCACTAAAAACGGAAAGATATGACCTCGTGATGCGCCAGGAAGACCTGAATAAACCACATTTCCAGGCCCTGCTGGCTATTATCCGTTCTGAAGCCTACCGCAAGGAAATCAAGGGATTAGGCGGCTATGATGTCTCGCGGATGGGCGAAATGATGGGGTAGTCAAAACATATAAAAAAAGAGAAAAGACTTCCTGCTGCCTTTCGAAAAGGCAGCAGGAAGTCTTTTCTCTTGAAAATTTACTAAACAGATATCGTATTGTCACCTGGTTACTCCAGCTGGATAGCTGCTCCAACTGTTCCCGGTCCTGTATGGGCACCTATTACGGCTCCAACCTGCGCAAACATCTCAGCCGGTTTTTGAAAAGCATTCTCCAGTTCTTCTTTCAAATATAGTCCTGCCTGGGGAGCCGCTCCATGCGCAACGGCAAATTTAATATTTGTCCTTTTCCCAGCGAAGTCCTGAAATGCCTTGACAATGCTTTTTAAAGCTTTCTCCTGACTCCGGACTTTGCCAAAATTCTGGTAAACTCCGTCATCACCTACCCGGATTACCGGTTTGATATTCAGCAGTGTCCCCATAAACCCTGATACCCTGCCGATTCTTCCGCCTTTTTGGAGGTATTCCAGCGTATTTAAGGTAAAAAGCGTTTCAATGCTATTTCTGGCCTGTTGAAGCTTATCCAAAACTTGAACTGATTCCAAACCCTCTTTGATAGCTTTGGATGCCTCCATTACCATCAAGCCCAGACCGAGGCTTATGGTCTTAGAATCCACTAGATGAATGGCACCTTTTATTTTCTCTTTGGCCAGATGGGCCGCGTTCAACGTACCGCTTAAGCCGGAAGAAATATGAATGGAAATAACCTCCTGATATTCTTCAAGAAGCATCGAGTATAACGAAACAAACTGTTCCGGGGAAGGCTGAGAGGTTTTCGGAAGCTCTTCTTCCTGTTCTAGACATCGATAAAATTCTTTGGGGCTAATTTCTCCATCCACAAAACTTTTTTCCCCAAATAGAATTTTAAGAGGAATAACATGGGCCAGACATTTTTTCGATAGTTCGTCCGGCAAATCCGCAGTGCTGTCAGTGACCAAAGCAATTTTTTTCATACTTCATCCTACTCTCTCTTGAAATATAATCTGTTCCATCTCTTTATATGTCTCTTCTTATATCTCTCCATATCATCCCAATATATCAATCACGGAAGATTCACTGGCGCAACATCGGATTCCCCGACCCGGGCACCTCTGACAATGATAAACTTAAGCTCATACGTTTGTCCGTTTGTATTATTCTCTATATTCCGCCATTATCCCTTTAAAAGCAAGCAATCCGTTTTGGGATAAATCGGTGTTAAAAGGGATGCATCCTTCTGATTGGATACATCCCTCAGTTTTTTGATTCAAACAAACCAAAATCCTTCTCGCAAAGCATATTCTGACTTACGTCGTTTGCTGCGACGTTAATTCCACGTATACTGCGTTGGATTCTTCTGAAGTATTCAGTTCTTTCACCCATATTCTCAGGATATCGCCTGCTTTTAAATCACTCAGATTAATGCTGGTTTCCTGAGCGCTATCTGCGCCCGCCGTTCTACTAAAAATTGGTGTATCTTCAGCAATGACAATTGTATAGTTCATTCCGGTCGCCTTATCATTCATTTCCCGTGCCGGCGAAGTTCCTGCACTCGTATCTCCTTGTTCCAGCGGAGCTGCTTTCTGTTCGCTTTGTGAAGAATCCGAAGATTGCAGTTCTGCGACAATCAGTTGTTTTTCACCCACACTGACCACTTTTCCGAGTAAATCCATCTGCCGGGTTGGCCGGACTCCCTCGGTCTGTGTGCTTTCCATCTGTGCTGTTACCGTGTCGTCCGTCGCCGTCGAAGAAGTACTTGCCGAACACCCTGTCAACACGATCAGTAAGGTAACAAGTCCCACAACTAATAACTTCTTTTTCACTCACAAATTCCTCTTTTCTTGGTTATTCCGCTAGATCTACTTCAAACCAAAACTCGACGCCATTTTCCACGTTTTGAACCCCATATGCATTGCCATGCTGTTCCTGAGTGGCCCGGACGATCGACAAGCCAAGGCCTGTGCCGCCATAAGAGCGGGTTCTTGCTTTGTCCACCTTATAAAAGCTGGTCCAAATCTTATCCAGAGCTTCTTCCGGAATGGGAGTGCCGGAGTTGAAAACGCTTACTCTGGCTTTTTGTCCTGTTTTTTCGAGCTTGACATTAATTTCTTTGCGCTGGTCTGCATGATTGATCGCATTGACCAGATAGTTCACGATGATCTGTTCAATCCTGTCGATATCGGCATTAACCGTAAATTTATCCTGAATTTCCTGGGTCAGCTGAATATTTTTCTCTTTGATCGGCAGCATATTCTTTCTGAGGACAAATTCAACCAGTTCGTTTAAGTCAAAATCTGTTTTTTCCAGCCGGGTGTAGCCCGCATCGATCTGCGATAACTCCAGGAGCTGTTTGACAAGCTTATTCATCTTGGCGCTTTCATCAATGATCACATTACAATAGAAGTCTTTATCCTCTTCACTTTCATTGACATTGACCTTGAGTCCCTCGGCATAACCCTGGATCAGTGCAATCGGCGTCTTTAGCTCATGTGAAACATTGGAAATAAATTCTTTTCTCATGTCGTCTATTTTTCTTTCTCTTTCGATATCCTCCATGAGCTTTTCATTGGCCTGCCGGAGTTCATTGATCGATTTCTCCAATTGGGTGGAAAGCGAGTTAATGCTTGACCCAAGTTCGCCAATTTCGTCGTAGGTCCGCACTGGGTATTTTTTGCCAAAATCCAGTTTGACCATGGCCTGGGCGATCTCATTCAGACGAAGGATGGGTTTGGTAAATCTATTTGTAAAGAAAAATACGATCAGCACCCCGATAACCATAATAAACAAACCCGTAATAAGAGAAAACTTATTGGCAATTGCCGCACTTTCCTCGATCGCGACGACCGGAGTGTTTAGGTACAGATAGTCTCCGTTATTTAACCGTCCAACCAGATTAATAAAATCGGAATTCAGTCTGCGGTCAGTGGATTTAACAATCACAGGCTGCGTGGAATTCTGGGCATCTTTAAGGATGGTAATATCAGGAATAAACGAATAATCCGAGCCTCCAGGCTTTTTGAATGGCTCATGAAAAAATTCTTCTTCTTTTAATGAAGAAATATATTTGATATACATGGATGAATCAAGAATCGTAATGTTCAGGCCCTCGGTCCTCTCAATTTTCTCCAGATTGAGTAAAATATCGAACGGCTCGCCATCATAGTTTTCATTGATCTCATGGTAGTACTCCTTCAAGGTGCTTTCCTTGTTCAAGTAGTAATACTTCGCAAGAAACTGGTCATTTAAAAACCACGAAAGCAAAACATACAATAGGGTCAGACAACTTATGGCAGTGAATAGTTTTAGTTTGATTGATGATTTCATTAGAATTACCTCAAATTCAGATTATCTCAAATCTGTATCCCAGTCCTCTGACGGTTTGAATAAAGTCTCCTTTGATCCCTAATTTGTACCTTAACCGTTTGATATGGGTGTCCACAGTTCTGGCGTCGCCATAATAATCGTAATCCCAGACTGAATTCAAGATCTGTTCCCTCGATACAGCCAGGCTTTCATTGTCTACCAGATATAAAAGCAGTTCATATTCCTTCGGGCTTAAATCTACCCGTTCTCCGTCAATACTTACAACTCGCCTGTTTTTATCAATCTCCAGGCCGTCAAGGTTTTTAACGCTAGCCTTCGGATCGCTGGTTCTGCGAAGAAGGGCCTGCACCCGCGCGACCAGGATCAGCGGACTGAAAGGTTTCGTAATATATTCATCTGCGCCCAGATCAAAACCGAACAGCTCATCCGATTCCTCAGATCTTGCCGTCAGCATGATGACCGGAGTCTGGCCGCTCTTTCGGATTTCCCTGCATACCGTCCATCCATCCGTCTCGGGCATCATGACATCCAGGATAGCCAGGCTGATATGCTGTCCAGAATGAATAATATCCAGGGCCTGTTTCCCATCTTCCGCTTCGATGACGGTATACCCTTCCTTTTTTAAAAAATCAGCAACCAGTTTCCTCATTCTGGCTTCATCGTCTGCGATAAGTATATTCCCTGCATTCATTGCCTAACCCCCTTTAGGTTTTCCCAACAGTCCATGATTCTATTTGTCTCAGGAGGGATTGTATCCCTGGATGATATTCTAAGGAATGAATGTGTACATTTCGTGAACAACCGATTAATATTCTGTGAAAATTCAGATCTTTGAGCCGACATGGTTTATTGCGTTCTTACCGACCCTTTTGGACTGATACAGGCCAGCATCGGCGGTCTCAATCAGATTCTGGGCTGTCCTGCCATCTTCCGGATAAGCAGCCAATCCAATAGAAACCGAAATATCCGGTTCTTCACTGACTCTCTTTCTGAACCGTTCGGCAATAATCAGGGCATCCGTTATTTTAGTTTTCGGCAAAATGACCAGGAACTCATCTCCGCCGTAACGACCAAGTATGTCAAACTCCCTGATATTTTCCTTGGCAATACTTACGACCTTTTTGAGAACCATGTCCCCGACGACATGTCCCCGGTTATCATTAATGCTTTTAAAATTATCAATGTCAAAAAGCATGAGAGTGAATTCGCCTGTCTTGGGATCATCAATCAGGTTTTTAAAATAATTCATAATCCCCTTTTTATTATATGCATCGACCAGGGGATCTCTCTGGACCATGTTGAGCAGGTGTTCATTGTGCAATTCCATTTCCAGCATTTTTCTCTTTACTTCGTAGTTGATGGTTTTATTGATGTTCACTAGCTTCTCTTCAGCGTTCGCCAATTTTAAACGATACGGCTCCTTTAATGTTTTTTGGATATAACAGTAAAACAGCAGGTACCCGGCAAACTGACATAACGGAATCAAGAAAGAGGAATTGGTAGGAAACTCATATTGGAGCAGCTGTCCAAAACCCATAAATATGACTCCCCAGGTCAATGATATCTGCTTTTCACCGAGGAATCTATGCAGCAATATAATAATGCCGGCGGCCAGGACGACAGCCGCTCCGCCTAAGAATTCCGTCATCGTCAGAATAACCGGCAGGTGGTCCGCATTCATGACCGTGAAAAGTACCAGAAACGGGAAAATCACGCTCAAAGCGGCAGATGCAGCGTAATTCTTCCACCGCCACGATAATATCAGTATAAGCAACAAGCAGAGAAAAGCAAAATTTGTATGATGAAGCACTTTTATACGCAGTACCATATCAGGATATGCTATACTAAGCAGCGCCAAGAGAAACGGCGCAATAAAACTGAATCCAAAAAGAGCCGAAAAACTCTTCTCCTTGTTCATGGTAAATACAAATGCCAAATTCAGAAAAGAAAAACATAAAATAATAATGACTGCAGCCTGATCATTTAAATAGGCATAGAACATTTTAATCCCTCTAATCTTTTCTCGTCTGATTAACTGTAAAATTCGACATTTTCTTCTATATTCCTGTTTTCGTTTATTCTTGACATTTTTTTCATCGATACGGACATTTTGCCGGACTTCAACAAATAGACTTTTTTGTCAAGATGAAATGAGGTAAAATAATACCAGTAACAATATGAATGTCCTAAAGGAGAAATGTGCGTGTTTTCGGAAAAAGTAATCAATAATTTAAAGAATGCCTCCTGGATTAGAGCAATGTTTGAGGAAGGCGAAAGGCTCGCCAAAATTTATGGACGCGAAAACGTCTATGACTTCAGTTTGGGCAATCCCTTTTCTGAGCCGCCAGAAGAGGTCATTGAATCTCTGAAAAATTATGTCACCGGGAATTATAAAGGAATTCATAAATACATGAACAATGCCGGCTATCCCGAAGTCAGAGAAAAAATTGCTCAGTCGCTCCGGAGTGACAGCCAGATCGGACTTACACAAGATAATATCATTATGACTGTCGGGGCTGCCGGTGGGCTGAATGTTGTCCTGAAAGCACTTCTGAATCCCGGTGAAGAAATAATTATCTTTGCACCTTATTTTGTGGAATATATTTTCTATACGGATAACCATGGTGGGAAACCTGTCATTGTGCCGCCGGATCCCCGGACACTCGAGCCGGACCTGGATGCCCTAGAAAAAGCGGTTTCGCCCAAAACAAAGGCGATTGTCATCAATACCCCGAATAATCCAACCGGCATTGTCTACAGCAAGGAGAAGCTGGAACAAATCAAAGAAATCCTGCAGAAAAAAGAAAACGAATACAGTACGATCATCTATATTATCTCCGATCAGCCCTACGACCAGATTGTCTATGACGGGATGAAAATTCCGAACATCCTATCGATTTTTGAAAACAGCATTATTGTCAATTCCTTCAGTAAATCACTCGGCCTTGCCGGAGAGAGAATAGGATATATTGCAGCGAGCAGCAGAATTAAAGACGCTGACGTGCTGAATAACGCCTTAAGCTTTTGCAACCGAACGCTGGGGTTTGTCAATGCTCCCGGATTGTTCCAGAAAGTTATCGGTGATTCTCTGGACGTCAAAACAGATACCGCAGATTATCAAAAGAAAAGAGATTATTTATATGAGCATCTGACTGCGCTTGGTTTTGAATGTGTCAAACCACAGGGAGCCTTTTACCTTTTCCCCAAAGCACTGATTGAGGACGATGTTGAATTTGTCAAAAGAGCCGTTAAATATAATTTACTGCTTGTCCCAGGAAGCGGATTTGGCTGTCCCGGTCATATCAGGATCTCCTACTGCGTAAGTATGGATACCATTGTAAATTCCATTCCTGCGTTTGAAAAACTGGTACAGGAATTCCGATCCTGATAGCTGATCGAAACGAGCTCTTGTAAAAGAATTGCTTATTTAGGAGCATCGCTAATTACTTGAATTCGTATTCAGCGATGCTCCTTTTACAGTTGATTTGGTAACACCAGAATATCAAAAATTCTGTTTAACGCGGTCGCATCAGGGCTGGCTTTGATGCCGGCGCTTAGGCCTGAGGCGGGTCATATAAGTCATCGGTAGTCGTATCGATGACCTTGATGTCTCGTACACCTGTCAGGGCTCCGCTGGATGTCATGAATATATTGCTTTCCACAATCGTATTCATAACGGCCAGGGCCTCGGTCTGATTCAGGTCCTCCCGCGGATCAGGAATCGTAATGGTGAACGTCTTCCCGCCGGCGGTGGCAAAACTTAACCTTGCCACTTTGCTTGTGGTAATGGCCATGGGCTTCTTACCCCCTCTCCCCGGATTTTCCTGCCGGTCACTCCATGATCAGCTCAAAGTTCTTGCGCAGTATCACGTCGAGCACCGGATGCAGCGACAGTCCGAATAAAGCCTGCACAACCTCGAAAAGCGCCTGTTCCGTAGCGTCGGGCCGTACATAACTCAGGCTTTTCTGCCTGCTGATCGGGGCGCCAGCGGAATTAGTACCCTCCTGGTAGGCTACGACCAGCGCCGAATTCAAAGGTACCGCTACAACTGCCATTCCTTTCGCCACCTTTCTTTCGTATGGACAAGCCGTGCTTACCGGCATGTCCCTATACTTTATGATTTTGCTTGTCCAAAAGTTACCATTAAAATGAAGCATGTCCCAAATTATTCAACGTTGAATAATTTGGGACATGCGTTGTGCTGAAGGAAGCCAAAGACCTGCTTCCGCATGGCGGATGGGGCAAGTGGCTGGAAGAGTCGGTGAGCTACTCCCAGATTACGGCTGATCGGCTTATGCGTATTTATAGCGCCTACGGGAGCAATCAGCCCTCTTTACCCGAATCCGACGCGCAGGCGCAGGAACTGCCGAATTTGACCTCCTCTCAGGCTCTGATTCTTCTGGGACTCCCGCCGGAAGACCGGGCTCAGTTCCTTGTCGAAATGGATGCCGAAGGCCTGAGCACGCGAGCGTTGAAAAAGGCTGTTGATGACTGGAAACTAGCCCGGCAGGACAAAGACCGGGCCTTTGAGGAACGGGATCAGGCCCTACAGGAAAAAGAGGATGTCCGTCAAAAGCTGGATGACGAAAAAGGCAAGAATGTTGAGTTAACCGCAGAGCGCGACAAGTTGAAGGCTGAAACGAATCATCTGAAGCAGACCAAACAGAAACTCGAACAGGAGATTGAGAACGGGAAGGCGGCCTATGATAAGCTCAAGGAAAGGATCGGTTATAAAAATATCGAAAAAATGAGCGCTGGGCTTACGGAAGCGCATAACAAGGCGGAAGCCAACAAAATCGCATTTTTATACGACACCCTGAACAAAACATTTAAGGAACTGGCCTATGAGATGACGCGGTTTGCCGCCAAGAATCCGGACGCACACGCCATGTATCAAGAAAAAGTGAGGGACTTTCTGCTCAAATCGATAAAGGAGAAATTGTGAAGCTTAAGGCTGGCTGCTCAGGATTTTAATTCTGCCAGTGTAACCTTAACGTCTTTTGTGTTCTCCTGACGATAATAGGTAATGGTGACCGTATCTCCGACCTCAAATTTAAACAATTCATGGGTCATTTCAAGAGAACTGGTGATCTCAACACCATTGACTTTGGTAATGACATCTCCGGCACGAATCCCGGCTTTATAGGCAGGCCCTCCGGTTGAGACCGCTGAGATATAGGCGCCAGCAGGCCAGCTCTGCTGAGAAGCCCATTCAACAGTATACCGTTCATCGATCGAGACCAGAATGCCTGGATGAGCAGCATAGCCTTTCTTGATCAGCTGTTGGATCGTCGGCCAGGCATCCGTAATCGGAATCGCAAAGCCCATTCCTTCATAGCCGGTGTCTTGATTCTTCGCCGCATTAATGCCAACGACCTTTCCATGATAATCTACCAGCGGTCCTCCGCTGTTTCCGGGGTTGATCGCCGCATCGGTCTGAATCAGATTAAAACTTGCTTCTCCCTGCAGTTCCAAAAAACGGTTCGTCGCTGAAATCACACCCGTCGTCACAGAGCGGGCAAAATCTTCTCCACCTGGATTCCCAATCGCAACCACAGGTTCTCCGACTTGAAGTGTGCTGGAATCTCCGAGACTGACTGCAGTCAGTTTGTCGGCGGATATTTGAACAACGGCCAGATCTGTCCGCGCATCTCCTCCCACGAGTTTACCTGTGATATTACGCCCGTCAGCGAGACTTACCACCAGTTTCTCGGCATCTTCAATAACGTGATTGTTGGTCACAATAAGCCCTTTCTGCGCATCGATAATAAAGCCCGATCCGCTGGCTACTTCGGCAAGCTCACTTGACCGGCCAAATATATTACCGCCGCTCTGGAAATTGGCAATCCCCACGACAGCCGGACCTATTTTTTTCGAAATTTCTACCACCGGATACGTGTTGCCATTACCGTCTGTACTCGTCGAAGTATTCGCGACCGCCGAGGTTGTGACGAGTGAATTCGTGTTAGCCGAACTGCCGCTCTGGTTCTGGATACTCATGATTTCCGGATAGATTACCGGGGCTAAAGTGAGAGAGGCCGTCCCGCCCAACAAGGCGCTGATGATCGCGACAACCGCAATAACCATGATCCCCGGTTTCTTTCTCTGCGGCCGCTCCCCATTGTACGGATAGTCATGATAAGCGTTATAGTCTTTATAATGGTTATTGTTGTTAAAGTCCACGTCATTCCCCACCTTTTTAAATTAAACTTACTTATGCAAAATAATCGGGTTACAGATTATTTATTATTGTAATCATTATTTATGACAATCCTGTGAACTTTTGTTTACAGAATTGTGAAAAATGGCCCCTAAAAATCCGTTCTTAATTTTTTCTGCTTACATCACATCTCATCTTATGATCTGCCCGTAAAGTACCGTTCTCCGCATTTCGGACATCTTTGCAATGAAATCGGCACCTCAAGCCCGCATTGGTTAAGCAGCTCAGCATCCGCCAATATCTCGGCAGCCTCTCCGTCGGCAGCAATTTCGCCGTCTTTGATCACGATGACTCTCTGGCTGATGTCCAGGATCATATCGAGATCGTGGCTTGTAATGATTTTGGTATGTTCAAAACAATTCAGTAGATTGATGACTCTACGGCGGGATCTCGGGTCAAGCGATGCAGTCGGCTCGTCCATGATCAGGACATCGGGCTGCATGGAAAGAACAGACGCAATCGCCGCTGCCCTTTTTTCGCCGCCGGACAGTTTAAAAGGCGGCCGGTCTTTCAGATGTAGGATGCCGACCATTTCCAAAGCTTGAAGAACCCTGCTTTCTACTTCCTTTTCATCATAACGGTAATTCCGGGGACCAAAGGCCACATCGTCATAGACCGTCGACATAAAAAGCTGGTCATCCGGGTCCTGGAAAACCATTCCGAGTCTTTGGCGGATTAACGGCAGTGTTTTTTTGGTAACGTGAATATCGCCTACCAACACCTCTCCGCTGCTCGGAAAAAGAACGCCCATCAGTAGCATGAGCAGGGTGGATTTTCCTGCGCCGTTTGCACCGACAATGCCGACCGACTCCCCATGATGAATCGTGAACGAGATATCCTTAACCGCCTTGTTACCGTCCGGATAAACATAATTAATTGTTCTGGCCTCTAACTTATGATGGCTCATTTAGCTTATCACTCCTGATATTAATAGACCGATCATCAATGGGATATTAATCATTCTAGCAAAAATGAAAAACAACAGCCAGCCGCCAAAATAAGCTCCGTCCCTTACAGTTATCCTGGTGTCGGCTCCTGCATAGTATTCTCCTGTAAAACCACGTACACACATTGCCTGATACACTCTCTCCGCCCTGTCAATGGTCCGCAGGAGCAGCTGACCAACGAGCGTTCCCCAAGCACTGGGGTGAATGCCTTTTTGTTGGGGGGCCCGAAGCTTATATGCCCTTATGCTTCTGGATACTTCTTCGATTAATACGGAAATATACCTGTATGTCAGCAGAAGCTGCAAAACAAAAAGCCGCGGAACTTTCAGCATACGCAAACCTGCAGCAAGTTTATCCATTCCTGTCGTACAAATAAGAATCAGGGCAGCTGTGATCGTTAAGAGACTCTTCAGCAGGATTGAAGCAAAAGTAATCCACCCTCTGGACAATGCAAGTCCGCCCACTGTAATGACTTGAGAATCAAAAAACGGGTTTAAAATACCGATTGCAATAATAAACGGTTCGATCAGGAGTAATCTTGCCAGCACCTGTTTGACCGGCAGCTCTGCAAGAAAAAATACTACCACCGGATAGAAAATCAAGGGCAGCAAACCGATAATTTCGTGCCTGTCATATGAGACCACGACGAATAAGTAGGCGATAGTCGTCAATATCTTAATCAGCGGATGAAGCTTATGGACAAACGTGTCCTTATAGGCCAGCTCATCCATAAGCCTCATGTTGTACAACGAACTTGTAAAGTCAGCCATTATTGCTTTTCAATCCTACTTCCGGAACAGAGTAATTCAAGGCAAGGATATCGTTCCCCGCCTCAAGATGGTTCATGCAGTAACTTTCTTCTTCCTTCTCTTCACGGAACGGATAAAGAACCCTATCATGACTGCCAATACGAGTGTCATCGCGCCGCCCACCAATCCGGATACGGTTGTTCCTGCATCTACAGCTGGCCATGCGACCTCAGCGCTTGTCTCTGAGACCTGTTCTTCGCTCACGCTGCTATCATTTTTAAAACTGTAATCCGGCAAAAATGCTGTTTTACTTTGAATATCGGCCAATATGCCATAAATTCCGCCAGACTCTGCCAGTTCCGTGATCCCGGCGGTCTTTTCCATAGACCATTCCAAGCCGTCCGGATTTGACGATGCAAACCAGGAAAGTCCTCCACCGATAATGACTGCTGCAATAGCAAGTCCGTATATAATCCTTTTTATGGAAGTATTGCCTGAGATTTTTCCCGATACCTGCTTCTCAATAAGTTCAGGCCTCGCTTTCCATACAAAAGTGAGCACTGCGGCGGTAACCAACCCTTCTACAATCCCGATTGCAAGATGAATAGGCTGCATCATAAGTACAAAAGTTGAAAACGGAAGCTCAGTCTTTCCAGAAAAAAACGTCTCCAAGACAACGCTGAAAGCTCCCAACTGAAGCCCGACAACCGCTGCAATCATCGAGCCAGCCATAATGCGTTTAGCCGAAATCCCTTTCTTAATAAACCACTTGGATATCAGCGGATAAGCAATAAAACAGGTATAGAATCCCAGGTTGAATACATTGCAGCCGTAGGCCAAAAGTCCGCCATCGCCAAAAAACAAGGCCTGTATCAACAATATTGATGCCATGGCCAGGAACCCGGCGTACGGCCCAAGCATAGCAGCTAGAATCAGCCCTCCTCCAAGATGTCCGCTGGAACCCGTTCCTGGAATCGAAAAATTAATCATCTGGGCTGCAAAAACAAAAGCTCCCATAACTCCCATCAAAGGAACCTTTTTTTCCTCCATATCGTCTTGAATTTTTTTTATCGAATAAGCCGCTACCCCTGCGGTAGCAACCCACATGGTTCCACCAATAACCGGCGAAATCAAAGCATCTGCCATATGCATTCCCCAACACCTCTATATTTCTGTATATTTTTCACAGACTTTTCAACAAGGCATCAATTTCTGCTTTGTAATCGCAAAGCAATCTTGCTTAGATCAATTATAAATCACTCTTCAATTTTTACAATCCTGGTAGGGGGGATACATCGCATATCTTCTTCACCATTTATTCTATTTGTGCGTTGAACTAAGAATAGACCCTATGTCCAGCTGTTCAATTAATTACGGCAGGAGGTCCTATGTTCAAACCAATGCCCATTAAGGTATCAAACCTTGCACAAAACAAAAAACCGGGCGTGGCCACGGACTTCAAAGCAAATCTTCTTTTTCCTTTTTATGAACATTCGTCAGTGGGTCAGTGTTATTTTTTATTTACCGTGATCAGGTTTTTTTCCCGAACTAAACACAAAGTTGCGCTGAGACCAGTAACTGAATAAGAAAAGTGTTAATTCGGTGATAATTTTGGCAAAGACTAACGGTGCGCCGATCAGAATGTGGAAGAGATACATCAGCCCGTAATTGCAGGCCATGATAAATACGACGAGTGAAAAATATTTCGGGGCGGATTTATGATGTTCCGTGCTTTTGTTTCGGGAAAAGACAAAGTAATGATTCATACTGTAATTGAAAATAGAACTGCAGACTCTTGCCCCGGCTACTGCGATCAGCAGATTTGATGTAGAGAATTGAAACAGCAGCAGCAGAGCAAAGTCAAGCGCTCCGGACATCAAAGAAGAGGTACAAAATTTAAGGATCGGGTAATATACTCTGGCTGAATCTGAAAAGGTCCGAAAATGGGAAGACCTGTTTTTTTCGTCATATACTGTATTGATCCATACTTCGTAGAACAAATAGCCTGCTGCCTTCGCTTCGAGCAGAATGTTCATTTCATATTCAAATCTTTTCCCCTGGATACTGCCTAACCAGTCCAGCATATCGGCTGAATACCCTCTTAGACCTGTTTGCGTATCCGTCAAATGCGAACCCGAAGAAACAGAAAATACTGCCCGGGTTACCGTATTTCCGAAACGGCTGCGCGGAGGAACTTTGCCGCAAAACTTCCGGGAGCCAAGAACGATAAATTCGCGGCGTTCTTTGGCAACCTGGGCAACTCTGATGATATCTTCAGGCAAATGCTGTCCGTCACTGTCGGCACAGATAACCCCTTCTTTTTCACCTTTTTCCTTGATATATCGAAATCCCGTCTTCAGGGCAGCCCCTTTGCCCTCATTGGCCGGATGTGTTAATACGGTGCAGCCCAATTTGCCTGCGGCCTGGAATATCCTGCTATAAGGCTTACCGCTGCCGTCGTCTACAATCACAATCTGAAAATCGCACTTTTCTTTTATATTCTCTATCAACCTGAGAAGCCGTTCATCCGGTTCATAGGCTGGTATAAGTATCGTCATCGAATTTCCTCCTTACATTACTGCACGATTATATCTATTATTGTAAGGATTCATTATGTCCGTTTCGTGAACTTTCAATTACGGTTTTATGAATTCAAACATCAATATCATTGGTAAAACAATAGTGAACGCCGTACCTTTTTCGAGTATGCTCGAATGATTTTATTCAAATGTTGAAGCAACTTCCTTAGCCATTTGTTCGAAATCAGACAGCTGGTGGATGAATTTTTCAACCACTTCCACATCGAATTGGGTCCCGGATCCCTGAATGAGCTGATTCCTAGCTTCCTCAAACTTCAGTCTGGAGCGGTAGCGGCGGTCGGAAATCATCGCATCAAAAGCATCGGCAACAGAAATAATTCTCGCCAGGAACGGGATTTCATCTTTTGTCAGCCCTTCCGGATATCCTTTGCCGTCGATGCGTTCATGGTGGCATTTGACAATCGGGACCACCTCTTTGAACATCGATACAGCCGACAGGATTCTCGCCCCTTTCAAGGGGTGTTTTTTAATTTCTTCATACTCTTTCTCGTTCAGCTTCTGGGACTTAAATAAAATATCATCTGAAGTACCGATTTTCCCAACATCATGGAAAATGCCGCTGATCCGCAGCAACTCAAGCTCCTCCTTGGAAAAATCAAAAGCCTCACCGATCTTAACGGCAAAATAGGCTACTCTGTCGGAATGACCACGGGTATAAATATCCTTCGCATCGACGACCATTCTCAGGGCTTCAATCGTATCCATGTAGGTTTCTCTGAGCTGATCATATGTTTTATTCAGCTCATCATTTTTAATATTCACCAGGGAATGCAGAAACGCATTATTGATGGATGAGGAGGCCTGGTTGGAATAGAGCTCAAGCAGTTTCAGTCCATCCTCAAGATCGTCCCCTTCTACAAAAATGATGCCAATGTCCTGAAGATATTCGTTGATCAGAGGAATAATTACTTTTTTATCAAGCTTAACGACCTTTTTATTGATCCTGGCGCTGCCGATAAACTCCATCAGTTCCGGATCAAGCATTTCCATGAAATCGGCCACTTTTTTCTTATATTTCCCGATCCCTTTAAATATGCTGTTATTGCCGGAACTGATCCTGGTGATATCATCGATCAGAATAAAAGCATTCTTGCTATTGACCAAAGGCAGGATTTCAGCCAGGATATCCTCCAGAATGTTATCTATCGGCTGAAGCTGATAGATTTTAGGAACAGACTGCAGAATTTTGTTCAGGCCTTCCTGGAACTTCTTGATCGTCCGCATTTGGGAAATCGATTTGATCCCGGATTCAACAAGCAGGAGCAGCTGGTCAAAGCGGTCACCTTTTTCACAGTAACCTTGGATTTCCAACGCTTTGATGGTTTCCAGCGGCGGAGCAAGATCCTTGTGTCCTGTCAGCAAAAGAATATACAGTTCGTTGTTGAATTCTCTGATTCTCTCTACGACCTTGTCTCCATGGATCGGATACATTAAATAGTCAAGAATCAACAAATCGTACTTCTCTTCACGGACTTTTTCGATAGCCTCCAGTGGATCGGTCAGTCCGACGAATTGGTAGCCGCTTCTTTTCAGGACGACGGACAGCGAATCAATGATTCCTGGTTCGTCATCAACAATTAAGATTTTGTAGTCCAGATTAACGCGATTAGTTGAACGTCTCATCGTTAGCCTCCTGTACGTGTGCGGATAGATAAGGAATCGTGATATAGAATGTAGTGCCAACGCCTTCCTGCGATTCAAACTTCATATTGCCCGAAAATCGTCCTTTAATTGTAGAATACGACATGTATAGTCCAAGACCTGTCCCATTTTTACCTTTGGTCGTAAACATTTCCTTGAACAGTCTTTTCTGCACTTCCTCAGGAATACCCTTACCATGATCGCTTAAAGCAAATTTGAGGTTATGTCTTTCTTTGTAAATGCTGAAACCGATTTCTCCGGTTTGCCCTTCATAAGCATGCATTGCGTTGATGATCAGATTGTCAAATACTTGTACCAGGCTGTTCAGTTCTCCTCGTATTTCTGTCTGCAGATCAATTTGAAAATCAGGTTTAAGCTTGCAGTGGTATTTTTTCAGCTCATGCTTCATCAAAACATCAATTCTTTTGACCAAATCTTCCACGGTAAACTTATCTGAGCCTGCGTAGTTCATCTGTACCGCCTGACCTTTAACTGCACTGATAATGTCTGTCATATAGGAACAGTATGGCTTCATCTTATCGAGCCATTCCTGCATCTCTTTCGCAATCTCATAATGATCGGCAGGTGATACAGCTTGATCTTCAATAGATTCCTTGTATTCATTCGTTAAATCCTTGAGTGCTTCGATACCTCCGGCAATCGACATGATCGGTGTTTTCAGGTTATGGGCGATTCCGCCGATCAGCTGGCCAAGCGAAGCCAGCCTCTCCTGTTCCAGAATGATAGCCTGATTTTCTTTCATCGATTCAATATTCGCTTTTTCTTTTTCCTGGATTTTATTGAAGGCAATAATCAGATCTCCGATTTCGTCATTGGAGGTGATCGCCAGCTTCTGATCGAGGTCAACGTTAACGCCATGCGAAATGTCGGAGAGGTTTTTGGCCACCCTTGAAACGTCTTCACCGAGGGACCTGGAGAAGTAGTTTAAGACGATAAAGTTTAAAATAAACAGTGCAATGAAACTAATAATAAAATAGAGTACAGTATTATTGGAAGATATATCATATTTGATCCCCAAAATATAGGATCCGTCTTGACCATTTACTTTAATAGAAGCCCCTTGGGAATCGAGTCCATAACCCTCAAATATTCTTCCGCCATACTTATCTGACACATCAATAGCATATTGAATAAAAAAGTCACTCGCGTCCATGTTGTCCAAGGAAATATATTTTCCACTCGGTGTAATCATAAATCTGGAATCCGTTTTCTCATTTAACAGCTTGATATGACTTAAAACCTCTCTCGCCTTTGCTTCATCATAAATGCTGCTTACTTCATACTGCTGAAGTTGATCCTTATAGACATCAAAGATTAAATCGCCTTTTTCGGTTATCAATCTTGAATACCCTACCAAAGAAGTAAATAAAATAGCCAGGATAATTGTTGGTAAAACATGAAGCAGAATTTTTCCGCGGACACTTAATTTTATTCCCTGGAGTTCATTGTACCGAGACGTGTTTAACAATATTTTTGTAAAAATTCTTTTAGCGAATATAAATGAAAAAAGTGCAGCGAGCGTAGCAAATGAAAAACTTAAGATCAGAATCTTATAAATCATAACGGCAGGATGACTGCCGATAAAAACTAAAATTAAGATAATAACCAGCATAGAAACCACAATTTGCCCCATATAGATGATATAGGGCAGATTTAAACACTTTTTACGAATCTTCAGCAATTTATTTTGTGAATCAGGAGAATCATCATTAAGCAAAATAGCCCACTCGTCAATATCTGACAATGTTTTTTTAAGAAAAACAAAACTAGGAACAAGGATTAAGATTGTTATTATCGAAAACTGTGCCATATAGGAGATGTAGGATACTTTTATATCAAAATCCGTATTAATTGAACCAGGCGCATAGTTAAAGATAAAGGGAATCAGAAAATAGATAACAATGACAGTACATAAAATAACAAGATTATAAATCAAGGTTATTTGAAGACTAATACTTTTATTAAAATATTCCCTGAGTTTATTTAACATACGATATCCCTTTTACCTTGCTTTTCTTTCAAGTAATCCATTCTAAACATGTATTGCAGAATTTGGGAAACGTATTCCTTACTGATTTCCGGCCAAGCAAAGTTTTCATTATTCAATACTTTTTGAGTCACTTCTGATTTAACATTGACCGTTTGTGAATAAGCAGAAAATTTTCCTTTAAGCAGTTCGTTGACAGCAGGACTGATATTATGCTCTTTCATATTCTTTTCAACAATTTGAACAAAAACATCATTCGGGACAACTTCAATATCAATGCCCAGGCTGTTTAAAATCTCAACTACTTTGACCAGACTGATTGTTTTATGATTAAACAAATGGAAAATACGTGTTCCGGCAGATAAATTGATTAACTTGGCTATCGCTTCACTGCAACAATCAACCGGAGTAAATTCCAATTGTTCATTCGCCCAGATTTCCGGAACAAAACCAAGCTCAATAATTGCTTTGATCCTCTCATAGAAACCATTTTCCTGAATGTTTTTCTGAAATTGCCCGTCATTGTAACGACCGGTCAAAACGCCGATGCGATAAACATCCGCCTTCAAACCATTTTTGACGTTCTGGTAAATGAAGCGTTCCGATTCAAACTTGCTTTTTACGTAAACATTCCCACCGTAATCCTGTCCGATATACAAGTCTGATTCTGTAAAATCTACCTTTTCCTCGTGAATATTATTTGTAAGATAATTTCCGGAGACTGTGATCGAAGATACATAGTTCAGACGAATATCCCCCTGCAGACAAAAGTCAGCTACTCTTTCTGTACCTTTAATGTTGACATCCAGATAGTCCTCATATAAACCGTAATGCTTTACGATTGCGGCTGAATGAATGACTAGATCGATCTTATCCAGAAGGTATTGATAAATATTACTATCCAGCCCCAGCTGAACCTGCGTGACGTCACCGGGAATAATGATAATCCGTTCATCTAATTCCTGACTGTATTTTCCGTTGAAATAGAAATCCAGTTGTTTGCGCAGTTTATCTTCTGCTTCACAAATCGTTTTCCCTCGCAGTAGACAGTAGATATTACAGTCTTTTTGCTTAAGAAGCTGTTCGAGCAAATGTATACCTAGAAAGCCGGTAGCTCCAGTAAGCAGGACATGTTGTGCCTTCTTTAGGCAGGGCTTAATATCATAATCAAGTGCAATATCTTTGACAGGATCATCCTTGATTTTCATGCTATCTATGATGTTTTTAGCTGATTCCATGCCGTCAAATATTTGTCTGATCGTCTGATATTCATAAAGCTCCTGAATTCCGATATCAATTCCTTTTTTCATTAACAGGACTTGAAGCTGAACAATCGTCAGTGAGTCTCCACCTAAATCAAAGAAATTATCATCAATACCGACGGATTTTCTGCCCAACAACGAACACCATACTTTAGCGATTTTACGTTCAGTTGGATTTCTTGGTGGAACAGGTTTGACTGCTTTTTCTTCATACTCTGGCAGCGCATTTCTGTCTATCTTATTATTCGGAGTTTTAGGTATGAAATCGACCGGGATAATATGGCCCGGAACCATATAGTCAGGCAGATACTGAGCTAAATAGGCTTTTACCTCGGTGCTGCCTATTTCGGTGTCTGCAACAATATAAGCACATATTACTTTGCTATTGTTTGAATTCTCTTTGACAACCGCAACTGCCTCTCTGATATGAGGATGTTTAAGGAGCCTGTCCTCAATCTCTCCAAGTTCAATTCTATATCCCCTGATTTTAATTTGATAATCAGTTCTTCCCAGAAATTCAATATCCCCTTCCGGATACCATCTGGCAAGATCGCCCGTTTTATATATTATACCGCCTTCATCAAATGGATTCTCAATAAATCGTTCAGCGGTTAATCCTTCCTTCTCAAAATACCCCTTGGAAACACCCATCCCACCAATATATAGGTCTCCGGGAATTCCGATAGGCAGTAAATTCAAATACCGGTCAAGGATATAAATTTTCGTATTGGCAATAGGTTTGCCAATATGGGGACGGCCTTCAGCAGTAAGATCAGCAACTGTTGACCATACTGTTGTCTCCGTTGGTCCGTACATATTATAAATTTTCGCTCTGCAAACACTCTTAAGATTATTTAATAGCGAAGGAGTAAAAACCTCACCACCGATCATAATTTCCGAAAGATTCATTAAACTAGCTAACTCTAGTTCGCTGTTTAAGAGTAACTGGATTCTTGAAGGAGTTACTTGAAACATCTTGACGTTGTTATTAAGTATTACATCATTCAATTCTTTCGGTATGATCTGCTGTTTTTCATTTGCGACGACTACAGTCAACCCTTTACTCAGCGGCAGCAGTGATTCAAGAACAAATATGTCAAACGAAATCGTTGTGACTGACAGCATGACCTTCTCGGGAGAAAAGTCAATCTTTGCCGTTATTCCCGAAATCAGATTCACGACGGCTGAATGCTGGACCATGACACCCTTGGGCTTTCCAGTCGAACCGGAGGTATAAATTAGATAGGCAATATCCTGTGGTGTATTGACTTTCTGCAGGTTAGCTAATCCGGTCAGTTGTTCATTGTTACTAAAAACGTCGATAATTTCCCCGTTGAAATGGATCTCTTTCATGAGTTTCTGACAGGTTAACAGAATAGCAGTATGGCTATCCTCGAGCATGTAATCGATTCGCTGGGACGGATAGTCCGGATCAATCGGCAGGTAAGCACCGCCTGCTTTCAGTACTGCCAGGATCGCTATCATCATCTCCAGAGAACGTGGAACAAAGATTCCTACAAATTTGTTAGGCCCAACACCTTTGTCCCTGAGCACTTTAGCAAGCCGGTTCGCTCTTTGATTCAACTCATAGTAGGAAATACTGCTCTCCTCAAAAATCAATGCTGTCTTGGCAGGCGTTTTTTCTGCTTGTTCTTCGAATAACTGGGCAACCGTTTTATTGTGAGGGAAGAATAATCCAGTGTCATTGAACTCACACAGGATTCTCTGCTTTTCCTTTTCTGAAATCATCTCTAGTCTGGAGATTTTTTTCACGGAATTGTCCAGCGCATGCCAAAGAATCCTCAGCACATGGTCATGAATAAATTCAATTTCCTTGCTATAGAAAAGATCCGTCAGATAGTCATAGTCAATAATGATATTGCCGTCGTCTTCGCGTTCGTTAATATGAATATAAAGTGATTCTGTCTGGTGACCGCAAAAATGCCATCTGCCCTCACAGCTATTGATATCACTATTCTTAATAAATTTGGCATTTTGGTAAGATACGGCAATTTCATATAATTTTTCGATACTTCTGTTGTGTTTTCTGACATGTTTTAAAATTTCATCATACGGATATTTTTGATGCCTCAGGATATCCATCCAGTTTCTGGTCAGCTTATGGCAGAAATCCTGAAAATTCGTATCATTATCGATATTAACCCTAAGCGGTATCGTGCTGATGAACATTCCGACTGTTTTCTTTTCCCGAGCATTGGCTCGGTTCAGTACTGGCACCCCAAGAACAATATCTTCTTTATTGGAGATTCTGTTGATATAAATACAGAGCGCGGAAATATAAAGGGTAAAAATCGATGTTTTATTTTCCAGGCAGTATTGAGAAATTTTTTTGGACAATTTATTTGGAATTTTAAACGTTTTTCTAACAGCTTCAGTATGGCTAATCTTGGCTGCTTTGCTTTTCAGCGTGGTCATTTCTGGTGTATCCGTAAAGACATTCTCCCAGTATTCCTTATCTTTGATATACCTGGGAGAATGCAGATATTCAAGCTCACTATTGACATATTCTAAATAAGAAGGGTCATTTTCCTGTTCATAGGAAACGCCTTCTTCCAGCATATTGTAATTCTCCATAATTTTATTGCCTATATAAACAACAGTCCACCCATCAGAAATCAGATGGTGGATTTTGCAGTATATCACATTCTCTTTTCCGCTGATTTTAATAATAGAAAAATAAACCAGTGGGCTGTCGTTAATGGTAAATGGTTTTTTGGTTTCCTCCTGATCCCAGGCATACAGCCGTTTGAGGCCGCCGCTTTCACTGAAATCGAATAAATCTATTTTCGTATATGCAAATTCGGCAACATATTGGAATACCTGTCCGTCCTTTTCCCTAAACCTGAGCCTGAGCGCTTCATTTTTCTCGATCACAAGGTTGATGGACTTTTCGAGAAGCCTGAGATCTATGCTGTCTTTAATTTTCAGGGTTGAAGCAATATTGCCGATACTGGTTCCTGGATGAAGTTTCTCTAAATACCAAATACTTCTTTGCGGGATTGATAACGGATAATACTCGACCATAAAACAGCGGCCCTCCATAGATCTGCAAATTTTCCCATACCCTGTCGACTTGATCAACCCAGGTACGTGTATTCAGAGAAGCTCAAAAGTCTGAATATTGGATGTTTACTACATGAACCTTGGGACTGAATTCTTTTTCGCAGCCGCATGCTGCCACAGCGTAACCCGGATCAAATGGATAAATATGAAAGTACAGCCCTTCATTCGGATAAGAAAAACTGGCTCCGGCCATGCTGGAAAAATCAGCTTCTTTAAGATTACCCGCAAGGCCTGTACCCTTTGCTTTAAAATAGCTTTCTTTAAGCGTCCAAAGTTTAAAAAAGTATTCTTTTTTCCTGTCCAGGCTAAGCCCCGTTAAGAAAATGTTCTCTTGTTCGGTAAAATGCTGCCTGGCGATCTCTGGGTCAACCGGTCTGATTCGTTCGAGATCAACACCTACTTCTTGACTGCTTGTCGCACAAAGAACCCATTCTCCGGAATGGGCAACACTGAAATGAAATGCATCCAGGTCTTTGACATAAGGCTTGCCATAATCGTTTACACCAAAAGAAATTTCATCATTTCCTCGAAAATAATTTTCCCTGACGATTTTGCGAATGAGCAGTTCTCCTAGTAAAGATCTTTTTACATCATCTATGTACTTCAACCTGGCCAAACTGCTTTTTCTTTTTCCCGAGATCAATTGCGTATAGGCATTAATCTCATTTTCGCAGATACATGCTAAATTACAACCAAATAGGTTAATCATGGAACATTAATTCTTTATTTTTCCGGAAATTCCTTTAACAAAATCCATATTAGGTGTAATTTTTAAGTCATATAATTAGGTAGTAAACTTTCTAAAAACCTGTAAATCAAAAAAATAGGACACCCTGAGTCATATTCTAACATTTGAAAATGTGATAAGCAATTTTTTTCGACAATATAAGGCATTTTTTACATCTTCCTTGAATTTGCTGCAGAAGGTCAGAAAGACAGCGTGGCGCTTATGGCCCATGCTGTCTTTCTGTCTATCGAAGAATCGTTGATTGCCCAACCATCTTAGATTGAATAAGAAAAATGTTATTCAGATCATTTAGAAAACGATCCCCATTGCAATTAAGAGGAGAATGATAACCACTACGATCGCGATGCCGCAGAGGCAACCGCCGCCGCCAAATGTTCCGCCGAAAGTACCTGCTCCAACTGCCATGTTTTTCACCTCCTGGTCAAAGAATACTATACCTGATAAATGCTGCATGCCAAAAATTGATTTAGAAGATAACGCCCAGAGCAATCAGGATCAGTACTGCAATAGCGATTATGCCAACACCGGCACCCATTCCGCAGCCGCGGCCATAACCATAAGAACCGTACATATTTTTTCCCCCTCCTCATATCTTAACTTCATAAGAACTGATTTCGAGATATCTTATTCAGAAGCCAGGCAAATTGCAACCTTAATTTTCCAATATTTCTATTAATTACTTTATGCATAACAAAAAAGGAAAGACATATGTCTCCCCCTATCTCCCGGGTTCGTGCTATTGTAAATCACGTATTGTTGTGCTAGGAGAGCAGAATAATAAATTCAGAACCTTCTCCGACTTTGCTTCGGACTGTGATTCTACCATTGTGGCCCAGGATAATGATCTTGGCAATCGCGAGTCCCAAGCCATAACCGCCCCGATCCTTCGTTCTGGACTGGTCGGAGCGGTAGAAACGGTCAAAGATGTGCTTCAACTCTTCATTTGTCATACCTGCACCGGTATCCTTAATACTTATCGCAATGGACTCCCCTTCTTTGCTAAGACGGACCGTAATCTGTCCGCCAGCCGGTGTATATTTCATCGCATTGTCCATAAAGATCCGACAGGCCTGTTTCATTAGGTTTCGATCGCCAAACATAGAGATTTCCTGATTGAGCTCATTATTGATTTGATGCCCGGAATCGATGATCTGGGTCTCTTTGATGACTTCCAGGAGCATTTCCGTGAGGCTGAATTCTTCCTTTTGATAGGCGAGCGTACTGTTGTCATGCCTGGCAAGAAACAGCAGTTTGTCAATCAGCTCCTGCATATTCCCGGCTTCATTTTTGATAGCCGTTATTGATTCCTGAAGAACTTCCTGATCGTTTTTTCCCCAGCGGTCCAGCATAACTGCATAGCCCTGTATCACGGCAATCGGTGTCCTTAGCTCATGCGAAGCATCGGATACAAACTGTTTCTGCCTATTATATTGGTCCTCTATTCTGTTCATCATTTCATTAAAGGTAAGCGCCAGTTCCTTCAGTTCATTTTTTGACCCGCCTACATTCAGCCTTAAATTCAGATTCTGTTCTGAAATTCCCTTTACCGTCTGGGTCATTTCGCGTATTGGTTCAAAAATTCCTCTCCCTGATAAGGCAATCGCAATCAGAGCCAGGAACAAGGCCGGTAAAGAGACAAAGAGCATAATCCTGGTGATGAACAGGATATCTGTAATTTCATCCTGAATGTTGGAAAAGATAATCATTCTTCCTGAAGTTCCGGCTGTTTCAAAATCCCTGTTAACGGATATGTAGATGTTTCCTTGATCCTTGGCCAATCCGAGCCAGTACTCAGAACCATATTCCCTCAAATTCTGGTCCGTAGCCATGAGCGTCTGCTGGCCCCGTTCAAAGATACGAAGCGGGGTCTGATGCTCCCGAGAGTAGGTTTCCAGTTCGAAATAAATCCTGCTTTCCGTGCTGAGAATCTTCTGGATTTCCAAATAATCCTGCTTAACCGTTTCCTGGATTCTAAATCCACCATAGACCAAAATGACGATAAGGCCCGCTCCCAACACTGTCCGCAAAAGTATGCCTGTATACCTCAAGGAAAGCTTTAAGCGAATTGAATAAGCGATCCTTTTCTGGATAAACGCATAAAGAAGCATAAAAAGATAAACCGGGAAAAAGATCACCTTTAAGATGTTTTTGAACATGCCCTTATCCGTTTTATTTTTGGTCATCATATTTTAAAAGATACCCGACCCCTCTTACGGTATGAATAAGTACCACATCATATCTTTGGTCAATTTTATTGCGCAGATACTTAATATAGACATCGGTGACATTGGTGTCTCCATAGTAGTCATATCCCCAGACATGGTCGAGGATTTTTTCGCGCGACAATACAATGCCTTTATTCTCCATCAAATATTTCAGAAGTTCAAATTCTTTCTTGGAGAGGGATATGTCTATCCCCTGATAGGTAACCCGATATTCATCCTTATACAAAATCAACGGCCCGGCTGCGATCACATTATTTTGATCTTCCTTTTTCCCTCTACGCTTCAGGATCACTCTGATCCTGGCAAGCAACTCTTCAATTGCAAATGACTTGGTCATATAGTCGTCGGCCCCGCTGTCAAGCCCCATTACTTTATCGGAAACATCATCTTTGGCAGTCAGCATGATGATCGGGATGTCCGATTCACGCCTTACTCTCCGGCAAATTTCAATACCACTGAGGCCGGGAAGCATAAGGTCCAGAATGATCAAATCTGCCTTTCCCGAGACTGCTTTTTCATAGCCTTCTCTTCCGTCGTGAGCAAGTTCTACCTCATAACCTTCATGGGCAAGCTCTAGTTCCAGGAACCTGGCTATTTTCACTTCATCTTCAATGACCAGAATTCTGGTTTTCATCCTTTCCTCCGCCCTCAATCAAAGTATTGCGACGACTCCATTATAATCGGAAATGAACCTGTAAACAACACAGGTTCATTTCTCATCAGCTCCTATCTCATCACTGGCACCCAGTCCATTCATCGGTACTAACCAATCGTGATCTCATTGTAGCCGTCTTCTTTTTTATCTTCATTCTTGGGGCCGGCTTCGGCCTGCGGACTGTTTTCTTGTTCCGCAGCCGGCTTTTCCCTCATTTTATCAGCCGCGGTTCTCACTTTGCTGCCAATACCGTCGACAAACTCGTTGATATTAACATCCTGCCCCTTTTCCTTTCTGATCCTAATCCGGTAGCCCATTACGTACAGCAGGATAAAAGCTGCAACATACAGCCCTATGATCGGCATTGTGATCAACACCGCCACAATCAGAATAATGATCGGTATATTTAGGATAATGTTCTGATCCTTTTCAATTATAAATCTTGTGACGCAGCCTTTTTGAATCAATGCCTTCACTTTTTTGCCAAAGCTCTGTTCTTTTGGACAGGTTTTCTGATTGAAACTTGAATTTGATTTATTCCCATGCATTTTTTCAAAGGCAATGATCGCATCAATCAAATCCCCGTCATACTTTTCTAATAGTTCTTTGGCTTCCTGATAACTGCAGTTGGTCCTTTTTCTCATCTCATCAATTTGTTCCATGCTGATACTCATAATTTTCATCTCCATTTCTAAACTATAGCTCTATTGTAATAACGTCAGATGAGACTGCGCTTAATTCAGGATTAAAACTTGATTAGAGTTTTGCATACACAGTATTATGGTTATGGTATAAACAAGGCACTTCGCTCATGAATGATCTTCGTTCGGCATTCGTTCAACCATGGACATCAAAATAAGACAAAATAGTCTTCGAAATATAGTTGACAACGTTTTCCCGGATCAATATAATAATTTCCATGCGAAACATTTGCATGAGAAATATCAGTATTTTTATACGGGTTTAAGGAGGCCTGTTTCTATGCAAAATAACCCCAGCGAAGTGGAAATTGTACAACTTTTTTCCGAAATTGGCAGATCTCTGAAGAAGACAATGCGTAAAAGTTTTGAATGCAACGGTTTAACGATGCCGCAAAGCATGGTGATGAGCACCCTGATAAAACGCGGTGAAATGAAGATATCCGAAATAAGCAGCGAACTGCATCTTTCCAACAGCACGATCTCAGGTATTATTGACCGTCTGGAAAAGCATGATTTGGTCATTCGGACCAGAAGCGAACAGGACAGACGCATTGTCTATGTTAAAGTGAGTCCAAAGTATGTTGACTTTCACCGGGAATTTCATCACCAAGCCGAAAAAGACTTGCAGAAAATACTGAGCAGAGCTACCCCTGAAGATATGAGAAAAATATTAGAGGGTTTGACTGCTTTAAAGAAGATCCTGGGTCAATGATGTACCTGACCTTCTTAAACAAAAGACACTCTAAACATTATAAGTGAGAAAGGATTTTGGGTTATGCTGAAATTATACCGTTATTTAAAACCTTTTAGACATCTGGTTTACGGCGTATTCATCCTCATTTTTCTCCAAACGCTCGGTGATCTGTATCTGCCTACGCTGATGTCAGATATCATCAATGACGGCGTCATGAATGGTGATACGCAGAAGATTTTGCATATAGGAGGAGTCATGCTTCTGGTCGCCGGAGTAGCCGCTGTATTTTCCATCCTGGCCAGTTTTTTATCCGCCAAGGCTGCCGTAGGGTTAGGAACTGTTTTGCGGAGCAAACTTTTTGGGAGAATCGAAAGTTTTTCTTTACATGAATTTGATAAAATCGGCACCGCGACGCTCATTACCCGGACGACAAATGACATCAACCAGGTCCAGACGGTTACCATCATGATTATGCGCATGATGATCAGCGCCCCGATCATGGCAATCGGCGGAATCATCCTGGCTTACCGGGAAGATAAGGCCCTTACTTGGGTATTTGCTGTCGCCATACCGGTTTTAGCAATTGTCATTGTGATGATTGCTTCCAAAATGATACCGCTGTTTCGATTGGTCCAGGGAAAAATTGACAGGATCAACCTGGTACTCAGGGAAAAACTTACCGGCGTCCGGGTCATCCGCGCCTTTAATACGATTGAACATGAAAAAAAGCGTTTTGATGCCGCCAACGTCGATCTCACAGACAACTACATTAAAGTAAATAAAATCATGGCATTTATGATGCCGACGATTATGCTGATTATGAACTTAACTTCACTGGCAATTCTTTGGTTTGGAGGCATCCGCATCAGTATCGGCGATATGGACCTGGGAGCCCTTTCCGCATTTACGCAGTATGCGATGCAGATCATGATGTCCATGTTGATGCTAGCCATGATGTTCATTATGGTTCCCCGGTCTCAGGCTGCAGCTGTCAGAATCAATGAAGTCCTGGAAACCGTACCTGAAATTGAAGATGCCAAGGACCTGAAGGATACTTTCACCGGTAAAGGCTATGTGGAATTCAAAGATGTCACCTTTAGTTACCACGGCGCAGAAGAACCCGCTATCCGAGATATATCTTTCGCCGCACGGCCTGGTGAATTCACAGCGATCATTGGCAGCACCGGTTCAGGGAAATCAACGCTTATCAACCTAATACCAAGGTTTTATGATGTCGACAGCGGCTCCGTCCTGATCGACGGTGTGGATGTCCGGGATATATCCCAGGAAAACCTTCGTCAAAAAATTGGTTTTGTGCCGCAAAAAGCGGTCCTCTTTTCGGGAACGATTGCCGAGAATATCCAGTTTGGCGGCAAACAGGCCACTGAAGAAGAAATTCAGCATGCTGCAGAAGTTGCCCAAGCCGCTGAATTCATCACCAAAATGGACGGTGGGTATGACCATGTCATCGCCCAAGGCGGCACCAATGTTTCCGGTGGTCAGAAACAGCGGTTGGCTATTGCGCGGGCCTTGGTCCGCAAGCCGGAAATCTATATTTTTGACGATAGTTTTTCTGCCCTGGATTTTAAAACGGATGCGCGTCTGCGAGCAGCGCTGAAACAGGAGATTGCCGAGGCAACCGTCCTTATTATCGCCCAAAGAGTAGGCACCGTCATGGACGCGGATCGAATCATTGTCCTGGACAATGGTCAAATCGCAGGCATTGGGACGCATAAGGAACTGTTGAATAGCTGCGAAGTCTATCGTGAAATTGTCTCATCCCAGCTGTCAGAGGAGGAAATCGCATGAGCGGCGAAAATAAAAACCAAAACACGATGCGCAATCGGCAGGGCCAAAGAGGACCGGGAGGACCGGGGGGACCGGGCAGCCACTTTGGTGCTCCCGTAGAAAAAGCTAAGAATTTCCGCGGAAGTCTGGCAAGGCTCCTTCAGTATTTAAAACCGCATAAAGTCCATTTAATTGTTGTATTGATCTTTGCAATCGCCAGTACATCTTTTACAATTGCAGCTCCTAAGGTAAGCAGTAAAGCAATCAACAAACTGCAGGATGCTTATATGGCGAGAATGATGCTGCAAAAAATGTCTGAGGCGCAGGAAAAGGGCGTTGACAGCATTTATACCCAGATGGCCGATGCCCAGCTGAAGGCCGTCGACCAGATCAGCCAGCAGATGGCGGACGCCGGAACCAGTAAACCAACCAACCCTGAATCTTTGAATACAGTCAAAGCACTGATTGCGCTGCCTGCAATTAATACGCTCCAAGATCCGCAGGAAAAAGCCAATACCGTCATTAAAATGTTGGATCTCCTCAATGCACTGCCAAATATGGGGGGGAACAGCACCGACAACAACACTCAGAACGGAACGGTGAAAAAGATCGATGCGGAAAGTATGAGTACAATCAAAACCTTCCTGCAATTACCGATGCTGAGTTCGGTGACGAATGCCGAAGAAAAAGCGGTTGTTTGCCAAAAGATTATTGATTTAGGGGAAAAGATGTCCGCAACCAGCGCGACAGGCTTGGATATGCCGAATACCCAGCAAAATGTCGAGTTTACCGATGATCAAATCAATGGCGCCATTACAGCGATCAGAGAAACGAACGGTGAATACGATTTCCATTATATCGGCATGATCGCCTTGATCCTGATTGGCATGTATCTCATCAGCGCCTTGTTCAGCCTGATCATGGGTCTTGTGATGTCAGGCGTTTCCCAGCGTACAGTCCGGGATCTACGCCGGGTAGTAGATAACAAGCTGGCCAAATTGCCCTTAAAATATTACGATATGCACCCTTATGGTGATATCTTAAGCCGCGTGACCAACGATATCGACACCATTGCCACTACCCTACAGCAAAGCTTAACCCAAATCATTACCTCCGTGATAACAATCATAGGTTATATTATCATGATGCTCACAATCAGTCCGGTTCTCACCCTGATTATTATCGCCTCATTGCCGCTGTACATGCTGTCCACCACAATGATCGCCAAGAAATCCCAAAAATACTTTGCCGTCCAGCAAAAAGAGCTGGGGGACCTCAGCAGCCATGTCGAAGAGATGTACACCGGGCATAAGATCGTTAAGGCTTTTGGCCATGAAAAGGATGCCATCGAAAAATTTGAATCCATCAATAACCGGCTTTATGGTGCAGGTTGGAAAGCCCAGTTCGTTTCCGGGATTATGTTCCCGCTGATGAACTTTATTAGTAATCTCAGTTATGTCGGCATCAGCATTGTCGGGGGCATCTGGATCACGCGCAATCTGTTAGGATTAGGTGATATCCTGGCCTTTATCCAATATTCACGTTCATTTACTATGCCGATCATCCAAACTGCCAATATCGCCAACGTTATCCAGTCTACTATTGCCTGCGCTGAACGCGTCTTTGAAGTTCTAGACGAACAGGAAGAAATTCCTGACAGTCCTGAAGCTGTGATTCTGGATATGCCCAAAGGAAATATCCGCATCGACCATGTCAGCTTCCGCTATACAGAAGATGTCCCGCTAATTGAAGATATGAACCTTGAAGTGAGGCAGGGAGATACCATCGCCATCGTCGGACCGACCGGTGCAGGTAAAACTACTCTGGTCAACCTCCTGATGCGGTTTTACGAGATCAGCTCAGGCAAAATCAGTATTGACGGTGTGGACATCAAGGATATGCCGCGCAGCGAGCTGCGTAAACTCTTTGGGATGGTCCTTCAGGATACTTGGCTGTTTAACGGCAGCATTAAAGATAATATCACCTACTCCAAAGAAGGCGCGACGATGGAACAAATCGTCCGCGCGGCCAAAGCAGCCCATGCCGACCATTTTATCCGGACACTTCCTGATGGCTATGATACGATTCTGAATGAGGAAGCGACCAATATCTCGCAGGGACAGAAGCAGCTGCTCACTATCGCCCGGGCTATTTTGGCCGATCCGGCAATATTGATTCTCGATGAAGCAACCAGCAGCGTGGACACCCGGACTGAAGTATTGATCCAGAAAGCAATGAAGAACCTGATGAAAGGCCGAACGAATTTTGTAATTGCGCACAGGCTTTCCACCATACGCGATGCTGAACTTATTCTGGTCATGAATAACGGCAGTATCATTGAAACAGGCAATCACAAAGAACTGCTGGCTAAAGGCGGATTCTACGCCGAATTATATAACAGCCAGTTCTCAGAAGACACGGATATTGCGGGATAACGCATCCTAGTGGTCTGAAGTCCCCAATTCGAAATCTTTCAGGGAGATGGTTTCAAAGAAGAATTTTTGGATTTTTTCGAGATTGCATTCCGTAGAAAACCTGATTCTTAACCCTTCTTCCTTGATGATTCCTGCACTCTGATGATTGCTGCCGATATCTTTCGGATAAAACTCAATGATGTTTGCGATCTTTTTCAAGCTGAAAATCACGGCTAGAGCTTTATAATCTTGTGTTCCGCTTCCCTCTTCAAAATAGATGACGACATCATGAACGCAGCTCATTTAGAACTTCTCCCGCCTTTCCTTGTAACTCGCTTCTGTCAATAGCATACCATGGCATTTTGTTCTGATGGACAATTTGCCGCAAAATGTAAAAAAACAACCTGAATGGTTGTTTTTTTACGATGGATGGCGAATCCCAGCCTCGTCCAAAAAACGATCAGGATCGTCTTTGTTAATACCCAGGAAACCAAGCACCTGCGGATCGACTTGTGCAGACTCCGCCTTGTGGATGCTTTTCCAGGAATAAATATCGGCAATATGCACTAAGGCAACCATTTCCTTGTCGATAACCTTTTCATCAAGCGGACAGTGGTGAAATAGAGCGGACTCCACAATTGAATACGGAAGCTCCCACCAATCCAACAAATGGCCGCCAATCTCCCCATGGGATACATCCGTAAATTCGATTTGCTCATAATAGTGGAATAAATCCCGGTTACCCATGTTCTTCTCAACTGCCCGCATATATTCGTCCCAAAAATTATTCAGCAGAACCACTTTGCCGACATCATGCAGTAATCCGGCCATTGAACTCGATTCTGGCATTTTCTTGTGATGGATCTTCTGGTAAAAAACATTCAGAATGGTATTGGTCGTTACGGCATGAAGCCAAAGCATCGCGATATCTCTTTGGTAACGCGCATTCTTTTCTCCTTTGGTTTCCTGATGCAGACAGGCACTCAAAACAATATTTTTGACATCCGTCAGTCCCAAATAATTGATAGCCTGGATGACCGAACCTGTTTTTACCCCTAAGTGGGCAGAGTTTGCTACCTGTAATACTTTCGCGGTTATGGAAGGATCACTTTCGATTGTTTTTGCAATTTCCTTCATGCCCGCATCCTGTTCGATCAGAGAATTAAATTTATTGAAGACATTCTGTGGGGATGGCAGAAATTCGATTTTGTTGATCATTTCAAGAAGATTTCGGTTTTTCAAAATCTTTTCCACTTCCAAAACCTGTTCAATGGTCCTGAGCAGGTCCTTGTTTTGCCACGGCTTAAACAGATAATGTTTTGCCAAACAATTCTGCTGTATTTTCAAAAGCATGCTTTTATCGACATGCCCGCTTAAAACGAGTCTGATCGTCGACGGATATTTTTCTTTGACCCGTGTCAAAAGCTCAAAGCCGTCCATCCCCTGCATATTGACATCCGTTACAATCAGATCAATTTTTTTTCTTCGAAGAATTTCCAGAGCCGCTTCACCGCTTTCTGCAGTAAGGATTTCATAGCTGCTGCCCAAAAAGGCCCTGTTCAGCGCCCGTAATATTGCTTTTTCATCATCAACAAATAAAATGGCTTCATTCATTTTCTTCACCTGTTCCAGCTTCCAGCTGCTGCTTGATGGGCAGCTGGATCATAAACCTCGTACTTACACCCGGCGTACTTTGAACTGAAATCTGCCCTCCGTGCGTATTAACAACAATATCGTAGGCAATACTGAGCCCAAGCCCCGTACCCTGCCCCACAGGTTTTGTCGTAAAAAACGGATTGAATATTTCTTTCAAGTTTTCCTTATGGATCCCTGTCCCATTGTCTTCGATCTGACACTGTACAAAATCACCGGCGACTTCTGTACTAACCATGATAGAGCCAAGCGTCTCCGGTTTTTTTGCTTTGATGGCGTAAACTGCATTTAGGACAATGTTCAAGAGCACTTGATTGACCTGATTACCCTTCGCCTGGATCAAAGGAAGCTCCCCAAACAGTTCGATCACCCTGGCATGGTGTTTAATCTCATTTCTAGCCACCAAAAGTGTATTCCTCAAACCGTTATTCAGATCATAATCTTCAAACTCATTGCCTTGATCCGCTCTGGAAAACGTTTTGAGTCCGGCTACAATTTCACTGATCCGTTTAAGACCATCCTCAATATCATAAAATAAATCTTCCAGGTCTGTTGAGATATGTTTCAGGTTGCTGGTTTCTTCAAGCTTTCTCAAATTCTCTATCTGCGGGGCAAGCCTATCCCTCTCACTTGGCGGCAGCTTCTCCAAGAAGCTGTGATAGGCACTGATCATATTGGTATACTGATCAAAATAAAGACGGGAGGTCTCAAAATTACTGGAAATATAACCAAGCGGATTATTGATTTCATGGGCAACCCCGGCAGCAAGCTGTCCAATCGCAGCAAGCTTCTCTTGTTGGACCAGCTGTTCCTGTGTCCGGTTCAGGCGGCTGATTGTGTTTTTCAATTCTTCATCTGAGGCAATATTTTGCTGATACAATCCGGTAATTTTCTCATTCTGGCAGACTGCTTCCTGAAGCTGTATTCCCAGTTTGCGGTAACGGCCGATATTGACACTATATACAGCCGCCATAACGATCGTCAAGACTACAAATAAAAACAGCTGGATCACATAAGACAACATCGTCATCTGATAATATCCAGCAAGATAAGAATGAAAAATGATATAGACCATGGATAGTAATACTGTAACGGTAGTCGTAGCCATCATGATGCGGGTAACCCTCATCATAGCCAGCATGAGCAGAATATAAGCAAATGTTAATAAAGCCTGTCCAATAATATCATATAGTCTGACAGTTAAGAACAGAAGTGTCACAGAGGACAGCCCCGAGATCATCCAGGTTACCCGCTCCATATCCAAGTCCATTTTCGGGACAACGTGAAATCCCAGCGCTAAAACCAGCAAGACCAGACTATCTATGGAACATGCCTGCCAGTCGGTGGCAAGATAGAAATAACGGAAAACAAAATTAACAAGTGCTGCCAATAAGAGCAGCACAGAAGTATACATACTGACTATGATATTTTCATAATAGCTCATCAGATTTGCATCTTGCGTTTCGCGAAGCGAGGACAGAACATCAGGTATCGTTCTCATTTTAGAGTATCGGTTCATAGTCGCTCCCGTTTCTGGCTATTTTATAACCCAAATAAATTTTTCAGTTTTTTTGTGGAATTTCTGCTCACAGGAATATATTCTTTGGTATCTTTTAACTTTAAATTATACGCACTGTTGAACCAGGGACTGATTTTTTCAATTTTATCGATATTGACAATATAGCTTCGATGACACCGAAAAAAGCTGCCGGATCCAAGCTTCTTCTCCCACGAATTTAAAGAGTCAGGACTTTGATATTTTCCTTTTTCGGTGATAACAACAATATCCCCTTCAACTGCCGTTAAATAAATAACCTCCGACAGGTCAATCAGAATAATGGTTTCATCTTCCCATACAGGGATTTTTTTGATCTCCTGTTCCATTTTGCGTTCCGGATAGAAGTGTTCAGGTTTATCGGCAAGGGCTTTTTCTACCACTGAAATAACTTCTTCGTTTTCCCAAGGCTTGGTGAGGTAATAATAAATACTGCCTTCATTAATCGCTGAAATTGCAACATTAATGTCTGACGAACCAGTGATCAAAATTCTGACGGCATCCGGGTACTCTTCTCTTGAACGTTTTAACAGATCAATACCCAGCATTCCCGGCATATTTTGGTCACAAATGATCACGTCTATCGCGCTTTTTTGCAGAAAATCCAGCGCTTCTTCCGAGTTCGTTGCGGCAAACAGCTCGTATCCCCGGGAATGTAGGATACGCTTTAAAGCGTTGAGCACCATCGGTTCATCATCAACCAAAAGTATTCTTGCCATATCTTCCTTTCTATTTTATCTGTCCGGACCAGAAAATGAATAATTTTCCTTTTTATTCTCGGGTATATTCGACATTTTCTTTTTTATTCCTTTTTTGAGTTCTTTTTTTAGCTTTATTTATTTCCCTTTTCATCTTAAACGACCAATGGCAAATATTCATTCTAGTACTGCGTATTTTAAATAAATGGGCAACATATACAGTATGCTTTATATTAATTTTTATAAAGCTGGATTGTGTTTCTGCCCTGATATTTGGCCTGGTAAAGGGCAGCATCAGCCTGGGTAATCAGTTGATCTTTATTTTCCGCCAGATCAGGAAAAATTGAGAAACCGACCGAAAGCGTTAAAGTTCTTGTAACGTGACAATCCGGGAAAGAAAATCGCAGACTGTAAAATGCTTCTTTAAGTCTTTCCATGACAAAATGGACTTCTTCGACGCCGGAATCAGGCAAAATTACTGCAAATTCGTCCCCGCCGTAGCGGCAGGCAATATCTGACTTTCTCGTTGTGTTTTGGATCAGCCTGGCTGTTTTTCTTAGTATTTCATCACCGAAATAATGGCCATAGGAATCATTGTACATCTTAAAGTTATCAATATCGATCATACACAAGACAAGCGTACGATTGGCTCTGGTCGCCCTCGCAATCTCTTCGTCAAGCCTTTGCTGAAAATACCTGTGATTGTAGATCTCTGTCAGACCGTCTGTTACAGAAAGGGTCTCAAGTACTTTCTGGGTCTTTTTGTTGCGTTCAACTTCAATGGCAATAATCGCAGATCCCAAAAAGTTAGCCAGGATGAACACGGCAATAGCAAAATAATATGGGTCACCTTGTATTATTCCGAATCTGAATGGAGCAGTGATCCCTATGATGCTGTATATCAGCGTAACCACAAGGCCGGTATACCCAAAGATCAGCGGCATCAGCAACGTGACGACAGCCATTATACTCCCTATAATAATTCCCGGAGCTGTATTTAAATTACCAAAAAACAGCACCAAAACCAGGATCCCAATAAATAACAAGCAGATGATAAATTTGTTTTTCTGACTCAGTCTATGTTTGTCTAAAAAATCATGATCATCTTTTCGATTAACTAAATTCATTATATGACCCCCTATATAAACCTTACTTTTCAGCAAAAGCCGTTGTATGATTCTTTCAATTACATTGCGATAACATAAGATTATCTCATTAAGTCTTCTGTTGGGAGAATCTTCTACAGAATGTAAAAAAAACAACCTCAATGGTTGTTTTTTCTCAATGAATGGATTTGGTTTTCCATGCGTGCATCGGATTTTATCTCAGCCAGTGTTTACGCCAAAACAGGATAAGTACTGCTGTCACAATTAACACGGATACACCGAAAAAGAGCGGCATCCCCAAAGGCGAGTGGATCAGCGGCATTGCTTCAAAATTCATTCCAAAGAAGGAGGTAACCAGATTAATCGGCAGCAGGATCGTGGCCAGAAGCGTCAGAACTTTCATGATATCATTGGCCCGGTTGTCAATGGCCTGCTGGTAGGCTTCCATTAGGATTTCAATCAGCTCATGAGTCTGCCGTGCATTCTCAAGTTTCTGCTGGGTATCGGCAACCAGGTCTTTCCATGATGGCTTCCCCTGATCATGATTATCCATGGCTGCCAGTCTGCTGAAAATCGTCTGATGCGCATTCAGTGACTTCTTTAATCCGAGTATTTTTTTGTGAAGGTTAATTATTTCACTTCTTTGCCATCTTTCAGGAGTTTCCAGGATATTTTCTTCAATCCGGTCCACATCATCTTCCAGTAATTCCAGCTGGCGCTGATGATGTTCCAGTATTTCCATGCCGAGGAGCTGCGCCAGATCGGAAGGTGTCGTAAGCAGCCCTCTCCGGGCCCAGTCATTGATCTGCGACAGCTCAAGCCGGTCATTGCGCAGTATCGTCATATCATTCGCCGACAGAAAAAAGTAGATCGCAAATTCTTTGGTGTCATCAGCAAAATCGCTGTAACCAATAAAAAACAGAGAAGGGTGCAGACGTTCAAATCTTTGATTAAAGCTATTCCCCTGCGGATTCAGATTTCCCAGAACACGGTCGATCTCTGCAGATCCGGCAAATGCCAAGTGCCCGTTCAGGAGCTTCCATTCCTCAGCATTGAAGAGGGTTATGCTAAACTTTCCCTCTGCCGGAATCTGTTGTGATTCTATTTCTTTCAGGCCCTCCGGAGAGACAAGATAGTGTTGCAAGCCCTTTACCTCCCTTCACTTGACAATTCTCTGTAAACAGATCATCGGATAACCACGGTTATATCATTCTTACAATTTATGTATTCTAGCACAATCAAACCATCAGGTCATTAATCAGGGTGAAGACTTCCGCTTTGACACGTGCCAAGGTAGCATCCGCTTCAGCTCTGGTAGAACCTTTGATACAGAAATAAAAACGTATTTTTGGTTCCGTACCGGAAGGTCTTGCCATGACATATCCTCCCCCTTCAAAGGAAAAGCGAAGCGCATTCTCCCGAGGAAGATTGGTTTCTTCCGTCTTATTCTCCAGCGCATCCCACCGGACATTTTGCTGATAGTCATCAATAAACCGTACGCTGAGCCCCGCAACAGAAAGCGGCTTTGCCATCCGCAGTCTGTCCATTACAGCGGCAATCCGTTCCCGGCCTTCTTTGCCGCTCAGCGCAAAAGCGACCTGTTCATCGAGGAAAGTGCCGTAACGCGCAAAAAGTTCCGCCAGTATATCCGGTAAGGTTTTGTTCTCTATCTGCTTGTAATACAATGCCGCCTCAGCCAGCAGCGCAGAAGCCTGGACTGCATCCTTATCTCTGGCATACGTACCGGCCAGGTAACCATGGCTTTCTTCAAAGCCAAACAAAAATGTCCCCCAGCCCTGTACGTCCATCTCTTTGATCTTTTCTCCGATATATTTAAAGCCGACCAGCACATTCACTGTTTTGACGCCAAAATCAGCCGCAACTGCTTCGGCCAGGTCCGTAGAGGCTATCGTCTTGACGATCACGCCATTGTCCGGCAGTCTGTGGTTTCGTCTTCTTTGATCCAGGATATAATACGCCAGGATTACGCCAATCTGATTACCGGTAAAACGGCAATACTGACCATTTCTGTCCAGGGCATATGCTCCGAGGCGGTCTGCATCCGGATCGGTGGCCAGTACCAGGTCCGCCTGTGTCTTTTTTGCCAGTGTTAAAGCAAGCTCAAACGACTCCGGATCTTCCGGATTCGGGGATTTCACCGTCGGGAATTCCGGATCAGGTTGTTCCTGTTCTGCAACCATCCGGAAAGCCGTAAAGCCCATTTTGTTAAGGATGCTTTGAACAGGGATGCCGCCGGTTCCATGAAGCGGCGTGCAGACAATGTTCAGCTTTGTACCGTAAGTTTGTGTTAGTTCTGTATTCAGCAGACTATGAAGTATCTCAGCCTGATAGGCAGCATCCACCTGATCTCCTACCATCTGAACCATCCCTTCCTCCAGGGCTTTGATTCGGTCTGCCGGCACAATTCTCCAGTCTTCTCTTTCAGCCATCTTGGTAATGATCTGCTTAGCAGGAGCAGGCGGCAGCTGCCCGCCATCCTCCCAGTAGACCTTATAGCCGTTGTATTCCTTTGGATTATGGCTGGCCGTGATATTTACGCCGGCAATTGTCTGAAGATACCTGACAGCAAATGAAAGCTCAGGCGTCGGCCGCAGACCTTCAAACAGATAGACTTTAATCTGATTCACTGCCAGTACCAACGCTGCTTCCAGTGCAAAATCTTCGGAAAAATAGCGGCTGTCATACGCAATGACAACCCCTCGCTGACACGCCTCTGGTCCATGCTCCAAGATCGTGTCGGCCAATCCCTGTGTAACTTTGCGAATAACATAACGATTCAGGCGATTGGTTCCTGCGCCGAGAACCCCTCTGATGCCGCCGGTTCCAAACTCCAGAGTCGTATAGAATCGGTCCTCCAGCTCCTTCAGGTCGGTTATTTCCGCCAGTTCCCTTCTGCTGAGTTCGTCAAAGTAATCATTCTCCATCCAAAATTTCAAGGTGCTGTCATACTTTTGCTCTGAATACATGTTACTTTTCTCCTCACTGTTGATCAGACGCAACCTGGTATAAAGCCTCAAATTCACTGCCGCTCTTTTGACTTATAATCCTGTTTCCCCGATTCGCTTCAAGATGCTTAAGAATTTTATAGAGCATTTCGCGGTCTACTACAGACCCGTCTGCTTCAATTTCCAATGCAATTTCTTCAACCGTTAACCCTCCGGTTTTACATGCCCTTAGAACACGCAGGGCCAGGTTCTTTAATTGAATCATTTCCTGCGCACCTTTTTTAGCCATTTCTACAGCCGGTTGGTGATAAGCATTAACATGCACAAGCTGGGCATACATACTCACCGTACGTTCGTATAGGGCAATTAATACTCCGATCGTTACGGGGCTGAGGTCTCTCACTGTCAGCGTAATTGATTTTCGGCCCTTGTTTGACAGGGCATTCCTCGTGCCGAGCAGAAAAGCCTGTAAATAATCACCGCTGGTGCTTTCCTCGGCAATCAGGATTGAGTCTCCATCCCTGTCCTTCAGTACTTCGATGAAGGTCACAAAAAAGTTACTGGGCCCATCCAGCAGCTGCTGGATATAGGAATGCTGATCACTTGTTCCTTTATTTCCAAGTACTGTAATTCCCTGATGGACAATATTTCCGTCCAAGTCCTTTTCTTTTCCCAGAGACTCCATGATCAATTGCTGAAGATATTTCGGGAAAAGCTCCAAACGGTCTTTATAAGGAAGGATAACCATCTGCTGCCCGCCTTTGCCGCCTGTCAGAACGTACCACGCCAAGGCAGTCAGGGCTGCAGGGTTGCTTTTCGTATCCGTGTTCCTGGTTAGGGAGTTGCATTTCTTGGCCCCGTCCAAAAGGCCACAAATATCAATTCCCTGTAAAGCCAGCGGCAGCAGCCCCACAGCGGACAAGACAGAAGTCCGCCCGCCAACCCATTCCCAAACCGGGAAAGCGTCCAGCCAATCCTCTTTAATCCGTATCTGATCCAGTCTGCTTCCTGGTTGGGTGATACTGACCGCATGACGGCTGAAGTCCAACCCCCGGCTTACGTAAAAATGACGAACTTCTTCCATTCCGTTGCGGGTTTCAACCGTGCCGCCGCTTTTGGAGATTACGATCGTTAATGTTGCATCCGCCTTAGCATCCAGCTCAGCAAAAATACGATCCATACCGTCAGGATCTGTGTTATCGATAAAGTACAGCGAACAGGGATCACCTTTGTTTCCGAGCGCCTCGGAAACAAAACGCGGTCCTAAGGAAGATCCGCCAATGCCAACAATAATGACGTTCCGGAAAGGGCGTCCTTTTTGACCACATATAGTACCCGCATGAACATCCTGCGCAAAGTATAGAATACGGCGCAGGGTATCTTTGATTGCCGCGCCTATTTCCGGCTGCGGAGCTAATTCCGGATCACTCAGCCAATAATGCCCAACCATCCGCTGCTCGTCCGGGTTGGCAACCGCTCCCTGTTCCAAGGCCTGAATCTGGCAATACATGTCCTGCAGGCGTATTTCCATGTCATCCAGATACGTATCCGGAAATCCTGAACGGCTAACATCCACCTGGATTCCCAGTTCATTATCGAAATAAAAGTATTCCCGGAATTTCTGCCATTGTGACGTCACAATACAATCACCTCACCCGCTGGTAATGATACTCTACCCTGGACATTCCGATTCTATACCTCGCACGATGTGAGGCATAATATTTTAATTATAGCTGAAATGAATGAAAAAGTATTGCGCAATTTGTCGTGTCAAAAGCTCATTTATTTCATTCCGCTGCAATATCTTTGATATCCCTTTTTCCGCAGTAGACACGCAGGACATTCCCCACACCCATCACCTTTGATACCGTTATAACAGGTCAATGTCTCTTCTTGAATCATTGCAAGCACACCGAGATCGTCAGCCAGTTTCCAGGTTTCCGCCTTGTCGATCCACATCAGAGGGGTATGAATCACAAATTCGTAATCCATGGCGAGATTAAGGGTTACATTCAGGGACTTAACAAAAATATCCCGACAGTCCGGATAACCGCTGTAATCACTCTGAGAAACGCCGGTGATCAAATGTCTTACTCCCCTCTGTTTGGCAAAAACAGCTGCAAACGACAGAAAGAGCATATTCCTGCCGTCCACAAATGTGTTCGGTAACCGGTCGGGCGGCGAATTTTTCTCAACTTCAATCTCCGGCCTGGTCAACGAATTCGGTGCAAGCTGATTTAATAAACTGAGATCCAGCAGATGATGCTCAATCTGGTGCTTAGCACATATTTCTCTGGCACAATCCAATTCCAGCCGGTGTTTTTGCCCATAATCAAAGGACAGGGCAATGACTTCTGCAAATAACTGTCTGGCCCAAAAAAGACAGGTCGTACTGTCCTGGCCACCGCTAAAAATGACCAAAGCTTTTTCATTTTTTTGCATGGCTTATACTCCTCTCTTTTCCGGATCCCAGATCACTTTATGTAGCTGAAGCTGCAAGCACACCCCCTCCATTTGATGCACAATCATAAATTTAACGATCTCAGACGGCGCAATGTGTGCAAAAACAGGACTGATAAATACCGCAGTTTTCTTGATCAGGCCGTAGGCACTTATGATTTCGCACGCCCTTGCCAGATCGTTTTGATCGCCAACCACGAATTTCACGGCATCCCGGCATGTCAGGACCTCAAAATTTGCTAAAACCATCTTGTCCTCCATACCGCTCGAAGCAAGTTTGTAGTCCATCGTAAATCCCGGACGGCGGTCAGCCTCTGTGCAAAAGGGCTTCAGACTGACGCTGCCATTCGTTTCAATCTCGACGGAAAGTGCCGGATCCTGGCACAGCAAGTCGGTCAGCGCTGCAATACCAGGTTGTATCAACGGCTCCCCGCCTGTCAGCGTGACGTTCTTTATACCTGTGGCCAGGACCTGTTTATAGAGCTCCGCTCCCGTCATTTCCCGGTAAGAAACACCCCCTTCATTAGCCCAGCGGGTGTCACAGTAAGTACATTGCAGATTACACCCGGCAAATCTGACAAAAACAGCCAGTTCTCCTGCCCGCGGTCCCTCTCCGTTAATGCTTGAAAAAATTTCTGCAACCCTGTATTTCATCTTAAATCACCATCTGCCTTCGTAGACTGCGCAATTCGCGGGCGTTTCAAACACACTGACCCTGGTCATTTGATATCCTTTACCCGTCAAAGCCTCGTAAAAGCACCTGGCAAAATTTTCGGCTGTTGTCCTGAAAGGCACCTCAATGACCCGGAAGCCGTCCTGAATAAGATGTTCCAGCGTACTTTTTCGCAGCGTTCCGTCTTCCACAAGCAAGGCATGATCATAGTCATCCGTCAGCTGTTTGAGATCCGCTTTCAGCTGGCTGAAATCAACAATCATCCCCCTGGCTTCTCCTTCATCTGCGAGTGTTTCAGATTCAATTTCCACAACCACTCGCCAGCTGTGGCCATGAATGTTCCGGCACTTGCCTGGATGGCCTGCCAGAAAGTGCGCGCTGTCAAAACTGTTTTCCACCTTCAACATGTACATATCATGCAACCTCCCCAAGAAACAAAAAAAGAGCTGCTGCTCTCCAAACAAAAAACTACCCAAGACGGTAGTGGTCCTAGTTTTGTTTAGAGACAGGATGGATTTCGAACTGTCTTTATTTTATTCATAAATTAAGCATATCATGCTAACGTTGATCTGTAAATGAGCTTTGTTGGTATTTGGGGAAGACGGCTTTTGAAGATTGCTTTGAAGATTGCTTCTTTTGAATTTATACTTTTTATTATACAATGATAGGATAGAATTTAGGGAAATAGATTCGGATAAAGAATAGGAGAATAAAGGATGGATAAATTAGTATTTGTCACCGGGCATAAGAATCCGGATACAGATTCCATATGTTCTGCAATCGCCTACGCGGAACTTAAAAAAAAGCTCGGTGTGAATGCTGTGCCCAAAAGGCTCGGTGATATTAACCGGGAAACTGAATTTGTTCTGAAGCATTTCGGCGTTGAAATTCCGGAACATCTTTTTACAGTCAAAACCCAGGTGGCAGATTTAAACGTTGATCAGGCTTTTCCCGTATCACCGGATATTTCGATTAAAACAGCCTGGCACCTTATGAAAAAAAACAATATCAAAACGATTCCCGTTATTGATGATCATGAGCGACTTTTAGGAATTGTAACCCTATCCGATATTACCAATAATTATATGGATGCCTTGGACAACAACACCATCGCTTCAACGAGAACGACCCTGCGCAATATCGCCGAAACGCTGAATGCGACATTGATCTGCGGTTCCCAGGAAGATTTCGAGACGACCGGCAAGGTTGTGGTTGCTGCTGTTGAACCCGATGATTTGCATTCGTTTGTTGAGCCGGGTGATATTGTGATCACGGGAAACCGGCTGGATATCCAGTTGAAAGCTCTGGAATACGGTACCACCTGCCTGATCCTCACCTGCGGCGGGGATCCGTCACAAGAGTTGATCGAAGAAGCCCGCAGCAGGAATATTGTTTTGTTGACGACTCCGATTGACACCTATACGACCGTAAGGCTGGTGAATCAGAGCATACCGGTAGGTGCCGTCATGACCAGCCAGAACCTTATATCGTTTAACATTGATGACTTTATTGATGATATTCAGGATAAAATGTTAAAAACCAGATACCGGAGCTATCCAATTGTTGATGACAACAACCGGATCCAAGGATTCATCTCCAGATATCATTTGATTTCACAGAGAAAGAAAAACGTTATTCTGGTGGATCACAATGAAAAATCCCAGACTGTCAATGGCATTGAAGAGGCAGAAATCCTTGAGATTATCGATCACCATCGACTCGGTGATATTCAGACGGCCAGTCCGATTTTCCTTCGCAACGAACCGGTAGGCAGTACCTCGACCATTGTTGCCAATATGTTTTTTGAGATGGGAATTCGTCCTTCGAAGAGCATCGCCGGGATTCTTTGCTCCGCCATCCTGTCCGATACGCTGAAATTCAAATCTCCGACCAGTACCTACGTCGACAGGATGACGGCCGAAAAGCTGGCCGAAATAGCCGGGATTGACGATATGGACAAGTACGCCAATCAAATGTTCAAAGAAGGCTCTTCTCTGCAGGGAAAAACACTCAAGGAGATATTCTATCAGGATTTCAAAGATTATACCTTTGGCAAATACAGGATTGGAATCGGGCAGGTCTTCACCATGGACAAGGAAAAGATCTCGGAGATGGAAGATTCACTGATTGCGTTCATGAAACAGCTTTGTGCCGAAAGAGGCTATCATTTGCTGATGCTTTTTGTGACCGATATTCTTGACCAGACCTCAGAAGTCTTATTTTCCGGAGAAGAAAAAGAATTAATCTCGCTTGCTTTTAACGTTGATCTGGGTGAAAACAGCGTTTGCCTGCCCGGCATCGTTTCCAGAAAGAAACAGGTTGTTCCTTTAATTTCAGTGGCTGTCGACAAATAATTTATTTTAATAATAAGTTCAACAGCCCAATCACGAAACCAATCAAGGCTCCCAGATTAACAACAGCGTTCAACTCGTTTTTCATTACCGAAAGCACAAGTCTCTCAATCTCCAGAACATCCATATCATTTACCTTTTTTTCGACAACACCGGCTATATCAAACTGTTGGATATAGCCTCCAAGCTTTTTCTGCACGAATACCGAATAGATTCTGTCAACCATACCGGTAAGATGTCTTTCCTCAATCTCAATTTTTTGCATGAATGCCGCTAAGGGTTGATTCTCAAGAACCGCCAGTTCTTCTCTCACGATGGACTGGATCATATCCTGGCCGTTTTCCTGGATGTATGCGTCAACCTTTGCTCCGATCGGAGCAGCCACAGACATAATTAATTGGTCATTGACCATCAGCGCGAGCATTGTGCCATGAACCTTTTCCTTAATCGCGCGTCTGCCCTCCCGCACAATGACTGTGCCGATATCCATCTTAGAGACTCCGGACATGATCTTGCTGCAAATGATGTTTTCGGCTTGTTCTCTCAGAACCTGATAGGCATCCTGTGAAACAAACCCAGCGAAGATATTTTTTAGGGTATGATGCTCATCCATTTCATAAAGTGAGCTGCCAATTTCCTGAACGATTGCGTTTTTTATGTTTTCTGACAAGAACATATTCTCTACATCTTTACTGGTTAAAAGGTTGTTCCCGACCGCATTGCCCAATGCTTTGGCAAGCTGCCCCTTTCTCTTTGGAAAAATGCCGGGAGTAAACGGCAATGCCCAATTCCCAATTTTAATTGGGTTGATGGGCCGAAAGAGCATCTTAACCGCAATGTAGTTTGTGACATAACCGATGATAGCGCCGATAACCGGGCCTGCTGCAATTTGAATTAGATTCATTGATGATTCTCCTCTTAAATAAATCGGAATAAATAAGTACGGATTCGCAATACCAATGTATATTTTAGCGATTATTCAATTATTTGTATAGCTATAATTGTACATCCTGTAATTGTTGACAAACAAAGGGAATTTAACGTGTACTTCTTATATACCCCCTTGGGGTATATAAGAAGTACACTCAATAACTGGGGAGGGTTTCAGCAAATGAGTCAGGATAAGCATCGTTCCAAGATGGTGAAAATGGTCAATGTCACTTTTCAAAAATCCGCCTGCCAAGCGGACGAATGCGTCGTGAAAGTTCCATCCGGCAGTACCATACTTCAAGCGGCAATCACTGCCGGCGTAGATCTTCATAGTGCCTGCGGCGGCAAAGGAACCTGCGGCAAATGCCGCGTCATCCTGCCCCCGGAAGACCGTACTGAACCGCTGCCGGAAGAAAAAAAATTCTTAAGTGCTGAACAAATTGACGCTGGTGTTGTCCTGGCCTGCAAACGAACTGTCGAATCCGACAGGCAGATCATCCTGATCGAACAAAAAGATGTGTTTGACCGCAAAACACGACTTGAAGATGACAACCGTGTCTTTGAACTTGTACCGCTGGTACACAAACATGCTGTACACGTGAGTGTTCCAAGCACTTCAGATCAGCGTTCCGATTGGGAACGTTTGGCCGCAGGGCTTCCCGCATCGGCTGCTTCGCTGCGTTTTAACCGCGGGATTGCCGCCAAATTGCCCAGAATTCTGCGTGATGCTTCTTTCCAGGTTACGGCTGTTACTGCCGGAAATGACCTGCTGGCTGTCGAATCCGGAAATACGCTGGACCGAACCTTCGGCTTGGCCATTGACATTGGAACTACGACCGTGGTGGCTTATTTGATGAATCTAAACAACGGAAAAATTATTGCGCGTGAGGCAATAACCAATCCTCAGCAGGGCGCGGGAGCTGATGTCATTTCCAGAATCAACTATGCCTCAGATCACCCCGACGGCTTGGTTCAACTGCAGATACAGGTTGTCGAAGGTTTAAATCAGATCATCGCCAATATGTGCAGGCAGAAAGGCATTGCCCCCGAGGAGATTTACCAAGCTGTTGTCGTCGGCAATACCACAATGAGCCATTTATTCCTCGGTATTGACCCAACCTATCTGGGTCCTGCACCTTTTATCCCGGGTTTCCGCCAGGCGGTTACCGTCAAGGCTTCCGAGCTGGGACTCCGGATTCTAAGCGATTCACCAGTCACCGTCCTGCCGATTGTCGCGGGCTATGTCGGTTCCGATACGGTCGGTGTCATGCTTTCGGGGAAGATTGACCAATTGAAAGGCATTCATCTCTTTATCGATATCGGAACGAATGGGGAAATGGTTTTAGCTGGAAAGGGAAGAATTCTGACCTGTTCTACTGCAGCCGGTCCGGCCTTTGAAGGTGCCGGAATCAAATTTGGCATGCGAGCTGCCGACGGAGCAATCGAACGTGTTAAGATTACGGACGACGTGGAACTTGGGGTCATCGGCAAAGAAAATGAATCTGTACGTGGCATCTGCGGCTCCGGTTTGATTGATGCTATTTCCGAAATGCACAAAGCCGGGATTATCAATTCGCGGGGACGCATCATCGACCACGCAAGCGCCTCTGAACTACCACCGGCACTTCGGGACAGAATCCTGAATGACAATGGGATCCGAGAGTTTGTCCTGGCCTGGAAAGAATCGGCCACTGGGGAAAATATCACGATCACCCAAATGGATATCCGCGCACTTCAGCTGGCCAAAGGTGCCGTGCTCGCAGGGGTCCGGATCCTGATGATCCATCTCGGTGTCAAACCGGACGATCTTGAAATGATTCATTTGGCAGGCGCGTTTGGCAACTATATCGCCAAAGAAAGCGCCCTTGGCATTGGCCTCCTGCCGCAGGTCCCCGTCGAAAAAATCCAATCTATCGGCAACGCTGCAGGCAACGGTGCCCAGATGGCCCTGCTTTCGACCATTGAAATGAGCAGAGCAAATCGTCTCGCCCGGGATGCCGAACATATCGAGCTGTCCACCGAAGAGCTTTTCCAGGATGAATACATGGAATCTCTCGCTTTAGGACAGCGTTATTGATGTAAAACTATATACCTGTATATACACTTATTCACAATTGTGTGTAGGCTGTGGATAACTTTGTGGAAAAATATCCCTCTATGCGAATTGATTTATCATTCAACATCAATCATTGCAGATTGATCATTCCATATCAACAAGATTATCATCATTCAGGTCTTTTCTTTTGCCGCTAGCCAGATAGATGGTCCATTCACCCAGGTTTGTCACATGGTCGGCTACCCTTTCTAAGGAAAGCGCAACGAGCAGCAGATTGATACCCTGTGAAATATTTTTTTGGTCTTTTTGCATTAAATGCAATAGATCTTCATAGACCAACCTGTATAGTTGGTCTACCTCTTTTTCTTTCACTGCCAGGCTTTGCGCCATTTTTAAATCTTTATTCGTATACGCAATGATACTGTCTCTGAGCATCTCCCGCGCCAGTTTTGCCATCTTAGGAATATCGACCAGCGGCTTCACCAAAGGCTCATCGCTTAATTTAATCGTTACTTCCGCGATATCGACAGCGTGGTCGGCGATGCGTTCGAGGTCGGTAACAATCTTCAGCGCGGTCCCGATGGTTCTCAAATCACCGGCCATAGGCTGCTGCAGGGCTAGCATGGTTAAACATTTGTCTTCGATCTCAAGCTGAAAATTATCCACAATATCATCGTCCGCCAGAACCTTCTCTGCCAGTTTCAAGTCTCTTTCCTCAAGTGATTTCATTGCGGAGCTGATGACGTTTTCCACGAGATTACCCATCATGAGGACATCATGGCTCAGTTCTTCCAACGATGTTGCAAATGAATTTCGGGTCATAATACATTTCCTCCTTATCCGAATCTTCCAGTGACATAGTCCTCAGTCCTTTTGTCCAGAGGCTTGGTAAACAGTTCTTTCGTAACGCCGTATTCTATGACTTCCCCGTTCAGGAAAAATGCCGTGTAGTCTGAAATCCTGGCGGCCTGCTGCATGTTATGGGTAACAATAACGATGGTGTATTGTTCTTTAAGATCAAGGATCAGGTCTTCCAGCTTTGCCGTGGAAATCGGATCCAAAGCCGATGCCGGTTCATCCATCAGCAGTACTTCAGGCTGCACAGCCAGTAAACGCGCAATGACAAGCCGCTGCTGCTGCCCGCCGGATAATTGCAGCCCTGAACGGTTCAGCCGGTCCTTGACTTCATCCCAGAGAGCTGCTTCCTTAAGGCTCTTCTCAACAATTTCACTCAGTTTCTGCTTATCTTTCAGGCCATGGGCCCTCGGTCCATAGGCAACATTATCAAAGATCGACATCGGGAACGGATTCGGCTTTTGAAAAACCATTCCAATTCGTTTGCGGAGTGTTACCGGATCAATATCCGAGGTATAAATATCTTTATTGTCGAGATATACATTTCCTTTGACGGTTGCTCCTTCGACCAGGTCATTCATACGGTTTAGCGTTTTCAGGAAGCTGGACTTGCCGCACCCTGAGGGTCCAATCAGCGCAGTAACCTGATTCGCAAGGATTGGTAAGCTTATTGCGTGTAAAGCGTGAAAGCTTCCATAATACAATTCCAGGTCTTTGGTTACCATTTTATTATTTGTTTCTGTTAAGTTAGCTAACATTGATTACCACCTCTCTCTGTCAGTGACTCTGGCCGTTTCGTCCTGCAAGCCTTCCCATAAGACTATTGGCCAAAAAATTTATGATAACGATCACGATAATGAGCACGGTAGCACTTGCATAGGCATTCTTGGCCGATATTCCTTCCGACGCTAAAATATAGAGATGAACGGAAAGCGTCCGGGTTGGTTCAAGTATTGAAGTCGGCAATCCTAAGGAACTGCCTGCGGTCAGGATGACTGCCGCTGTTTCTCCGATTGCCCTCCCAATCCCCAAGATAACACCGGTTGCAATTCCGGGAAGCGCCGAAGGCAAAACAACTTTTCGTATGGTATACCATTTAGTTGCACCAAGCGCAAGACTGCCTTCACGGTATGAGTCCGGCACTGTTTTAATGCCTTCTTCAGCAGCTCTGATAATGGTCGGCAGGACCATAAATGCCAGTGTCAGCGCACCTGATAGAATGGACCATCCCATCTTCAGGGTAATGACGAACAGGACAAATCCAAATAAACCGAAAATAATTGAAGGTACAGCAGCCAGTGCTTCTGTGGCAAAACGGATGATTTGTACCAGCCGGCCCTTTTTTACGTACTCCGTCAGGTAGATGGCTGCACCAACCCCTATAGGTGTTGCCAGAACAATGCCTGCTACTGTCAGGTAGATGGTGCCGATAATGATGGAAAAAATCCCGCCTTCCTTGCCCATCCGCTTCGGTTCCTGGGTGATAAAATCCCAGCTTAGCCCGCTGATTCCGTTGATCAGAATATGCGCGATAATACTGAACAAAACCAGAAGCGTACAGATCGCAAACAACCAGAGCAATAATTTTGCTATTTTTTCTTCCAGCCGGGCTGATGCTTTCATTATTGCCACCTGCCTTTTGCACCAAACTGTACGATCAGGTTTAAGATCATGATAAAGATAAATAGGATGATACCGGTGGCAAATAGCGCTTGTTGATGTTCCCCTGAGGCATATCCCATTTCCATCACGATATTTCCTGTGAGCGTACGGATCGGGTCAAATAAAGTTCCGGGTATACGCGTCACGTTGCCTGTGACCATGATGACAGCCATGGTCTCCCCGATTGCTCTTGACATGCCAAGGACGACCCCTGTGATGATGCCCGAACGGGCTACAGGCAGTGATATCCATTTGATAGTCTGCCAGTAATTGGCCCCCAGCGCATAGGATCCGTCTTTATATTCGCTGGGAACCGCGCGCAGCGCAGTCTCGGAGAGATTCAGGATGGTAGGCAGGATCATGATGGCCAGAATCAGGGATCCTGCCAAAATGCTAAAACCTGTTCCGCCAAAATGGTTCCGGATTAAAGGAACAATGACTGCCAGGCCATAAAAACCGTAGACAACGGATGGAATCCCAGCCAGCAGTTCGATTGCAGGTCTTATCAGCTTAGCAGCTTTAGGCGGGGCAATCTCAGCCATAAAGATGGCTCCTGCGACCCCGAAAGGAATTCCCAGGACAAGCGCTCCCAAAGTTACAAGTATGGACCCGACCACCATCGGCAGGATCCCGTAGATGCCATGGGTTGGATCCCATGTTGTTCCGAGGACAAAATCAAAAAATCCTGTTTTCTGCAAAACAGGCCAACCCGAAATGATGACAAATACGGCGATCAGCGCAATGATAAAAATAGCAGCGACAGCGCTGAGAAGGAGTATTTTTTCAACGATGATTTCACTTTTTTTAAGGTGAATGCTTTTCTGCATGGATTGGTCTCCTCCGACGATTTTCCTAGTTATACAATAGCAATTATTTGTTGAGAAGACTTTGCGGAATTGTAACGATTTTGTAAATGTATGCTATCGAAATATCCGCATTAAATAACAAGAGATGCCTTAATAATCAAGACATCTCTAATATTTTCGATATATTTGATTTTATTAAAACTTAATAGTCATAGCTTGTTCCTCAGCATAAAATAGAATCGTGAGCCCCGCCCCAGCGTACTCTCCACTTGTATCCTCGTGCCATGGGTCTCCAGAATATGTTTGACAATCGCCAATCCGAGTCCCGTCCCCCCTTGTTTACGATTCCTGCCTTTATCAACCCGGTAAAACCTTTCAAAAACCCGGGGTAAATCATGCTCCGGAATTCCAGGCCCGGAATCAATCACCTCAAACAGTATTCCGTCAGACTTTTCGGAAGCGACGATTTTGACCTTTTCCCCTATTGCGGAATATTTTATAGCATTGTCCGTCAAATTTGTCAGCACCTGCTCGATCATGCTGTAATCTCCCCAGGCATATGGCAACTTCTCTGGACAAACGACAGTAAGTTCGATTTGCCTGGCTTCAAGCTGAGGCCTTAACTTTACCTCCAGTGAGTGCAGTAAAGCACTCACATCAATTTTCTGCCATTCCACCGAATCTTTCCCGGATTCAATTCTGGATAATTCCAGCAGGTCATCAACGAGCATCCGCAGCCGTTCTGATTCTGTCAAGATGATTCTGACAAATTCTCTGGCCGTCTCAGGGTCATCAAGCGCACCATCGAGCAGCGTTTCCGCATATCCTTTGAGTGAAGTGACAGGCGTTCTTAATTCATGGGATACATTGGCAACAAAATCCCTGCGCATTGTTTCCAGTTTCCGGAGATCCGTAATATCATGAAGCACCATGACGGCCCCGATGTTGGTATTCCCCTTTCCGAGAATCGGCGTAATATTAACTTCAATATTTTTCTCGTGCGGGGATAATATTAATAAATCATCCTTGGCGGCCTTATGCGTTTTTAGTGCCGTGTCAATCAGTGTACTTAATTGGTAATTGTTGATAATCTCAATTTGATGCCGATTGACATTTTTCGGTTCGATCTCCAGAATCTTCAGGGCTGCCGGATTAATCAAATCGATCTTACCATCTTCTCTGAGAAAAATAACGCCACTGACCATATTCGCTAAGACTGTTTCAAGCTTGCTTTTTCCGGTTGAGACTTCGTCAATCATTTCTTTCAGTTGCTGGGCCATTTGATTTAAAGCCTGCCCAAGTTTCCCGATCTCATCCTGACTGGTCGTGTAGGTACGCAGGCTGAAATCACCCCCAGCAATATTTTGAGCTGCGGCTGTCATTTCCTGAATCGGCCTTGTCAGACGCTGCGATAGCTTAAACCCTAAGATGCCGGCGATTACTGTAGCCATTAAGAGAGCTATGAACAGCATGCTCCACAGTTTGGATAGGGCCGTCGTAATTTCGGGCATCGGAAGCGCCAGGCGAACAAAGCCCTTAATTTCCCCGTCTTTCTCAACAGGCAGCGCCAGATACATCATTTGCGTATTAAGCGTTGTACTTTCTCTCTCCGCTATCCCGACACCTTCGCTGATCGCCTGGTGGATTTCGGGACGCCCGAGATGGTTCTCCATAAGCGTCGGCAGCTGCTCAGAATCACCCAGAACAACGCCATTTGCATCGATCACCGTAACCCTGGTGCTAGTAACGTTTGCAAGATCACCGGTAATTTTTTCAATATCCGAGACCATATTCAGCGAACCAAATTCATCAATAACCATTTCTCTGACCAATTTCGCCTCAACCAAAAGTTTAGCCTGCAGATTTTCAATAAAATAGTTATCGAGCACCTTGATAAGATAAACGCCTGATACAAGCATTGAAAGCAGTGCTAGTGCAATAAAGCCAACTGTGAATTTCATTTTCAGACTTTTCAACATCAGCCCCGCTCCTTAAACCTGTATCCGATCCCTCGAACCGTCTGGATATAAGACGGATTTTTAGGGTCGGGCTCAATTTTTTCTCGAAGCCTGCTGATATGAACATCAACAATCCTGGTATCACCCGCGAAATCATAGTTCCATACTCTGTCTAACAGCTGATCTCGACTTACCACTTTTCCTCGATGGCGGATTAAATACTCCAGTAGTTCAAACTCCTTTGGCGTAAGCGGTACAATCTGATCATTCACGCTAATTTCACGTCCGGAAAAATCAACAGCCAGCCTGTCGATCAAAAAAGTCTCGTGGTCAGGTGCTGCCTGAGTCGTTTGGGCCCGCCGCAATAAAGCGCGTACCCGGGCAATAAGCTCTCTCGGACTGAATGGTTTTGTCAGATAGTCATCCCCGCCAAGTTCCAGACCAAGAATTTTATCCAGCTCATCATCTCTCGCCGACAACATAATAACAGGGAGAGAACTGTCTTCTTTCCTGACTGCTTGGCAAATTTCATAGCCATCCATTCCAGGAAGCATAATATCAAGGATAAGCAAATCGGGTTTTTCAGAGCGAATTTTCCGCAGTGCGTCAAGTCCATCTCCTGAAACCTGAACTTCATATCCTTCTTTTTGAAGATTATAACTGATCAAGCGGGCAATCGCTTCCTCATCTTCCACAACCATAATTCTTTTGCTCATATCGTCCTCCCTTAGGAAAACCTTTTTTATTCAAAAATTAATGTCACTCCAATAAGTACAAGCTGTGTTTATTTCATATTATATAACAGAGTAATAGGTATTTCATCTTTCTGGCAAAACCAATTAAACAGGGTGGTAAGCCAACCCTGTTTAATCAAAATGAACTATCTTCATATTTTTTTGCCAAATTACTTATTTGACCAATACAAGACCTTCTTTTTGAATGACGCTTTGTCCTTCATCCGACATGACAAAGTCAATATAGGTCTTCACTGCACCCGCAGGCGCCGCTTTGGTCAGATAGAGGAACGGACGCTGGATTTTGTACGAGCCATTCAGGACATTCTCCGCATTGGCCTCAATACCTTCTACGGTTACTGCTTTCACCGTGTCATCAATGTTTGCCATAGAAATATAGGCAATCGCATTCACATCACCGGCTACAGAAGTTCTCGCAGCACCAGTGGAGTTCTGGACAATCGCTTTGTCACTGATCGGATTATCTTTGCCCATGACCAGTTCTTCAAATGCTCCGCGTGTTCCGGAACCCGCTTCTCTGGTAATCACATTGATTGTCTGGTTAGCTCCGCCAACTTCTTTCCAGTTGGTGATTTTGCCGCTATAAATCTTTTTAATCTGCTCGATGCTCAGATCTTTGACTACGTTTTTAGAATTGACTACGATAGCAACGCCATCCTTACAGATAACGGTTTCCGTCAGACCGGTCTCTTCAGGTTTCAGCTCACGGGAAGAAGATCCGATATCCGCGGTGCCTTCCTGGGCAGCTTTGATTCCTGCTCCGGAACCGCCTCCCTGGACGTTAACTTTTATGTTCGGGTTTTTCGCCATGAATGCTTCTGTGAGTGCTTCAGAAATTGGCTGAACCGAGGTGGACCCTGCGATGGTAATTTCTGCGGACTCAGTCTGTGCCTGCTGTTGGTCGGATTGGGAAGTGCTGTCTTTGCTTCCGCAGCCGGTGAAAGCTAAAGCCAGAATACCTACCAATATAAGCGTAAACAATTTTTTCATTTTTTAGTTCTTCCTCTCATTATTAAAGTTTTCAGTATAAACTGATCTCCTTCAATGTTTTTGCTATATATACAATAACAATTTATTATTGCGTAGACTTTGCGTAATTGTAACAATTCTGTAAATATTGCATAAAAAAAATGCCTCCGGTTTATTCTGAGGCATCTTTATTATGTCCTATATTTATGTCTTATTACTTCTCTCATTCTTTCCTGCTTTTTAGGGATTACCTTTACTGCCTGTCTGCCAGAACAATCCGAGGTTTTTCTCAAGAGACTTGCTGTCTTTGATGTTTCTGCGCCGCATCCAGTGTTTTGGAAACAGCTTTATATATTTCTTGTTGCTGTACCGCTCGTCAATAAGCAAAACGGCACCGATATCGTTTTCGCTGCGAATCACCCTGCCGGCAGCCTGCATCACCTTGTTCATTCCGGGATACATATACGCATATTCATAGCCGAGACCGTTTTTGCTGTTAAAGTAATCCCGAATGATATTCTGCTGAACACTTAGCTGGGGCAGTCCCACGCTTACAATCGCCGTACCAATCAGCCTGCTTCCCTTCAGATCAATGCCTTCGGAGAATATTCCGCCGAGCACGCAGAAAGCTACATAGGTTTTCTCAGGATTCTCTTTGAAACTTAGCAGGAAACGTTCCCGTTCTTCTTCAGCCATTGAAGCTTCCTGGGCCACAGCGGTGATATCGGGACAGGCCGAAGCAAACTCGGCAAAAACATCGTTCATATATTTATACGATGGAAAATAAACAATGTAATTCCCCATTTTCTGGGCGACAAAGGAACCAATCATCCGGGTAATCTGGTGAGCGCTTTGTTCTCTTTCTTTATACTTGGTCGAAACAGAGTCAGCCGTCAGCACGCAAAGCTTCCGATGATCAAATGGGGAATCGAGAGAGAGAATATGGTCTGCTTCACCTCCGCCAAGTACCTCCCGGAAATATTCCAGCGGAGACAGCGTCGCTGAAAACATCACCGCCGAACTGCCCCTTTTAAGAGCCTCTCCCAGCAAAAACGATGGATCAAGGCAGAAAAGCTTCACGGTTACCTCATCCCGCTTGGTTTCCACAAAAGTAACGTATCTTTCATCGTAAAATTCAGTGATTGCTGTAAAACCCAGCACATCAAAATAGAGCTGAAGAAAAGCACTATCCTCGCTTAAGCTTCTGTTTTCCTTAAGCATCAATTCACAAGTTCCTGTGTATTGCTGAAGAAGGCTCAGAAAATCCGCGGGCATTTCCGTCGTAATCAGATAGCCCTGCTCCCCGCATTGATGACGCAGGTCAATCATCTTTTTATTGATGCGGTTCAGGATTTTATCCAACGCTTTATTTCTACCCTTATACGCTTTTTTCACCTGGTAAAAAGCAGTTTTGTCAAGCTTTGCTGAGAACATTTCCCGCGCTCTGTCCACAAGGTTGTGGGCTTCATCGATCAGAAACACATAATCGCCGCTGTTGTCTGCAAAAAAGCGTCTGAGATGTGCTCTCGGATCAAAAACATAGTTGTAGTCACAAATGACGCAGTCCGCCAAAAGCGAAAGATCCAGGGAAAGTTCAAACGGACAGACTGTATGCTTCTGGGCGTATTTCTCGATTACACTTCTGGACAAATCATCAGACTCTTTGATCGCATCTAAAATGGCTGCATTAATTCGGTCGTAATGTCCTTTGGCATATTTACAATACTCGGGATGGCAGACCGGCTTTTCACAAAAGCAGATTTTTTCTTTAGCAGTCAGCGTCAAGGTCTTCATTTTCAGACCGCCTTGGCGCATTCTTTCGAATGCCTCTTCCGCAACCTGACGCGTTATCGTTTTAGCCGTCAAATAGAATAGTTTAGAGGTTTTTGCCTCTCCCATCGCTTTGATGGCTGGAAACAGCACCGAGATGGTTTTTCCGGTTCCTGTTGGGGCCTGCACAAACAGCTTCTTTCGTCCGGCTATGGCCCGGTAGGCCTGTACAGCCAACTCCCGCTGCCCCTGCCGGTAGACCGGGAAAGGAAATTGAAGCGCCTTGATCGAGGGGTCCCGAATCTCTGCCCATTCGGCAGAAAAGCTTGCCCATACCGAATACTTTTGAATAAGACTGCCGATAAATTCCGTCAGTTCACTGATTGCAAAAAAATTAAGCCATTGTTTGGTTTCATTGGTCTCCAGATTGAAATACGTCAGTTGAACGACGGCTTCTGTCAGAGCGTTCTGGACAGCGTAAATATACGCATAGCACTTAGCCTGCGCCCAATGAGCGCCGCTGAAATCCTTGTCAATAGAATCCAATGGCAGTACCGTGGTTTTTATTTCTTCAATAACGGTCCGGCCTTCACAGCTGAAAATGCCGTCAGCACGTCCCTCCAACGTATAATCAATGCCATTGTAACAATATGCTTCAGAAAGTGAAACTTCGCTTCGATAGTCCTCATAGGTTTCACGGTTCCTCTTCTGCAGGATCCGGTGCGCTTTAGCCCCTTCCGCCATCCTGTCCTTGGAAGCATACCTGCTGTCAATGTCCCCGCAGCGCATTATTAATTCAACCAGCTGTCTGATCGGAAGCTTAATCATGGTTTCAGTCCATTCTCCCAAAAATAGGTGCAAATTGTGCGAATCCTATTTATTCATACTTAAAAACGGCAAACTTAATCTTGATCCCCTGACCTGTAAATTTTGTTTCGTATTCGGTCATGATATTTTCTTCAAAACCACTTTGATGCAAATCGTATGTCCGGTATAATTCCTGAAAACCGGTCTCCTGAAAATACTGCAGACTATCCTCAAAAAGTAGTTCATCGTCCGTTTTGAACCAAACCTCCGATCCTTTCTTTACAAAGGTCTGGTACTTCCTCAGAAAGTTAGGATGCGTCAACCTGCGTTTATGGTGCCGTTTGCTGGGCCATGGATTGCAGAAATTAATATAGATTTTATCAATTTCATCCTGTCCGAAAATACTGTCGGTATCTTCAATACGCATGGAAACCAATCTGACGTTAGGCAGCTTGCTTTGATTAAGTTTCCTTAACACACAAACCAGCACTTCCGGGTAGGAATCAATTGCAATATAATTGATATTTTTAGTTTTGCCTGCAAGAGATGCGATAAAATCCCCCCGGCCGCAGCCCAGTTCCAAATGAACCGGATCATTATTGTCGAATACTTCATTCCACTTCCCTTTGCATTCCGCAGGGGCTAAAATGGTCTTGGTGTCTTTCTCTAGTTCGGGCTTTGCGCTCCGTTTTCTCCTAAGCCGCAATTATACACTGTCTCCTTCCAATGCTTATCAATCGAATAGAGGTCTTACCGTTCCTGCATTACCCTATAATCCTTATCAATAAGGGGACTTTCATAGGCCGGTCTGATGATTTTATCTGCATTGACCAGTTCTTCCAAACGGTGAGCACTCCACCCGACAATTCTGGCCATCGCAAACAACGGCGTATACAGTTCCAGCGGAATATCCAGCATACTGTAAACAAAGCCGCTGTAAAAATCCACATTGGCACTGACACCTTTATAAATTTTCCGTTCCTTAGCGATGACCTGAGGAGCCAGTCTCTCAATCATTGCATATAATTCAAAATCACTTCTTCGGTCTCTGTCATCCGCCAGCTTCTCGACAAAGCCTTTGAAGATTTGGGCCCTTGGGTCGGAAATGGAATAAACAGCATGTCCCATCCCATAGATAAGACCTCTTCGGTCAAACACTTCCTTGTTCAAAATCTTCGTTAAATAGCTTTTGACCTCTTCTTCATCCCTAGGGTTGGCAACGTGGGATTTGATATCAGCCACCATCTCGACAACTTTGATATTTGCTCCGCCATGTTTTGGCCCTTTCAGAGAGGATAAGGCCGCCGCAATGACGGAATACGTATCCGAGCCGGAAGAAGAAACAACTCTGGTCGTAAACGTAGAATTATTTCCCCCGCCATGTTCCATATGCAGCACAAGCGCGATATCAAGCACCTTGGCCTCAAGTTCTGTAAATTGTTTATCCGGTCTTAACATTTTCAGGATATTTTGAGCTGTGGAGAGCTGGTCATCAGGTCTGTGGATATAAAAGCTTTCGTTGCATTCATAATGATTATAGGCATGATACCCATACACGCACAGCATCGGAAAAATGCTGATCAGCATCAGACATTGCCGCAAAACATTATCTAAAGACACATCGTCTATGGTCTCATCATAGGATGCCAGGGTAAGAACACTCTTTGTCAGAGAATTCATGATGTCCCTGCTCGGTGCTTTCATAATCACATCACGCACAAAATTTTTAGGAAGATTTCTGCTTTCCACTAAAATGTCTTTAAAGTGGGCTAATTGTTCTTCATTAGGCAGTGATCCAAACAGAAGCAGATAAGTTATTTCTTCAAAGCCATATTGCTGATTATGTGCAAATCCTTTGACCAAATCGGTGATATTGTATCCCCGGTAAAGAAGTTTTCCGTCACAGGGAATCCGTTTTCCATCAACTTCGTCATGAGACTTGATTAAAGAGATATTGGTTAACCCGGCAAGTACACCTTCCCCGTTCTTATCTCTTAAGCCGCGTTTTACGCCATACTCATTATAGAGGCTTGGATCAATCCAGCTGTTTTCCTGACAGATCTTGCTGTACTTATGTGTAAAAGAATCAATTGTTTCCTTTTTATTGCTGGTCATTTTCTCCTCCGATTCTTAGTTAATCCTGTCTCATTTACCTTATTTGATTGATTATCCTTAAAATAGGATATGGCCGTTCTTTCAAACAACTTTATTATACTATCAGGGTTGTTTGTTGTAAATATCATTTATTTACCCTAACAAGAAGGCCAACAAAGAAAGAACCGCCTCTCTTCGTCGGCCTTACATCATCTTTGATTCACATGGATAACTATTATTTTAAACCCAGGACCTGGTTTATAATATTGATTACCTTGTCTTCCTCAAAAGGTTTAATAATGTAATTCTTGGCGCCCAATTTAATTGCCTCGAAGACCCTGTCTTTTTGGTTAATTGCGCTTATCATAACCACCCTGGCATCAGGGTACCTGCCGAGCAATTTACCAAGCGCCTCGATGCCGTCTGACAGAGGCATCGTAATATCCATTGTCACAATATCCGGATGCAAATTTCCATATTCAGCCAGGGCCTGCATGCCATTGAGCGCTTCGCCTATGACTTCATGCCCGCCTCTCCCCATGATAGCAGCTAAATTTCTCCTCATAATTGCAGAGTCATCAACGATTAATACCTTAGCCATTTTTCCTCCTCAGTTGTAACTAGTACAACGTTCCTGAAATAAATTCTCAAATAGAGGATTGCGTTAAACTCCCGGGTTGGCCTGTGCGCCACAATTCCGCTTTCGGCTGTTGCGCCATCCGTGGCGCAAACAGCCGCGCTCCGCCTCCATGCTTCGCTTAACGCTGGAATTGTGACCCCCAGACCTCATTGTGGGTAATCAAGCTTTATGAATGATTTGAGCAGGGAATTTGAGAACCTTGTACTAGATAGCGCCACCTTCCATTGGCAGCAGAAAATTGAATTCTGTTCCGGTATCAGGGTTTGTCACAATGTCCAAATGACCGCCTATTTTTTCAAGTTCTTGTTTAACGATCGCCATGCCGATGCCGCGTCCCGAAATCATCGATGCACTGTCTTTGCTGGAAAGCCCGTCTTCAAAAATAAGTGGGATAATATCTTTATCGTCCAGCTCTGCCAGTTGTTCTGCGGTAAATACCCCAAGCTCAAGCGCTTTTTGTTTGATTCCTTCCAAGTCTAAGCCTTTGCCGTCATCAGCGATCTTTAATAATATTTGATCTTGAACTAATTTCATTTCGCAGACAACGCGGCCCTTTTCTTCTTTTCCGGCTTTGATTCTGTCTTCCCTGTTTTCAATGCCATGATCTACGCAGTTCGCAAAAATATGAATCAGTGATTTGGTAAAGGCCTGATACCTTTTTGTATCTACAGGAAACTCTCCGCCTTCTAGTTCAAGAGGATACAACGATTTCTCCAAGCCCTGAGCTAAGCCTTCTATAGTATTAGGGTAAGCAGCTAAAAGCTCTTTGAACGAGCGGTAACGCAATTGCCTGACTTTGGTAATCAAAATATTGGCCTCCTGCGATGGAATAAGCGTCGCTATTTGATCTTCCAATTCAAGCAGTTTTGCTTCCGGAATCTCGATGATTTTATCTCTGACAATAAAATTCTCCCCTAGTGTTGACTGCAGAATACGCAAACCTTCATTCAGAGCATGTTCAAGATTCAAATTTTGCAGGAGCATACCTAAACCAGTACTGGTTGCTGAATCCCTTTGTTCAAAAGATTTGATCTCTTCTTCAAGATGGTGAAGAGAACGAACCATATGCATCATCTCAAACTGGCCAAATTCCCCTTTAAAGGTATGAATCCTTCGTTTGACATCGACAATTACCCGCTGAAGCGGTTCTTTGCAAATAACCAGCTGCGGTACGGTCATCTGGCAAAAACGCTGGTAATCTGAAATAAGTTCCAAAAGGTCATTACGGCTGATAACAGCCTTAACAATCATTTTAAGTGTTTTGCGTTCATTTTCCATTTGTTCCTGCAAAGCGCGTTTTTCCGTAGCATCCGTTAAGATAACCATCAAAGCTTGTGCTTCTTCCTGACACTTATCCACGATAAACTTGTATTCGATTTTTATATAGTAGTTATTCAGGAAAATGACATCCGGCAGAAAAGAAAGGAATACCTCCCTGCGTACCGGGTCATTCTCCTGAAAACATTCCAGAAGAACTTTGTTCACAAAGTCTCTTTGTTCCTGGTCCTCCGGATAAATTAAGTCCGAAAAGTTACGTTTATCTAAGTCAGGACCCAATAATCTCTGGCATTCAATGCTGTATTCAGGTTCAATACACAGGTCTGATCCAAAAGACAGGAAGCCCTGCCCGGCATTATTGAGTAAATTTTTCACAGACTGCATACTTTGTTTAAGATTTTTTTCGACGACGCGCCGTCTTCGTATTTCTTCACTGAGCGTGAAATAAATAAGCAAGCCGAAGAGAACGACCATGGCTGCTGTATAAAGAATGATCTGCCCGACGCGTTTGGCCAATTCCTGATAAATATATTGGATATCTACATCTGTTCCGACTGCGCCTATGACCTGACCCTCGGCATTGACCAATGGTGCATAGCCGGTAATCAAAGTACCCCAAAGCGTTGAAGTCTGCGCTCTCGTGTGAAAAGCTTTGGTATGCGTATGTGCTGCCGGTGTAGACAGTTCATCGGTCTCTCCTAAAGACACCTTCTCCGAATCGAAAATGTATTCAATTTGGCTGGGTGATATTCGATGCTCGACATATACATACTTTACTCCGGTTTCAGCTTGAATACGCTGAAAATATGCCTGCATCTCTCTAAAATAATCATTAGGCTCTTTCTCCGCAAGTAACTTTTCATATTCAGCAATATTAACACTGTCAGCAACAACCCGAGAGATGGTCATCGCGTTGATGCCGATATCATCAAGGGTCTTATTATACCAGGACCTGATCAAGAGAATTTGAATTAATACCAGCAAAGCAAGAATAAGAACGTTAACCGTTCTTGCCAGTCTTCTCCGATTATTTTCCAATTAATATCCCTACTTATAAAAATTGTTTCTGGGAAAATTCTACATAAATCTACAAAATACCTTTTTCCATTATATCAAATAAAAAAGCAGACTTAAACTGTCTACTTTTTTCGCAATATTTCGTATTTCCACTAAGTATACTCTTTTATTTGTCGTTCGCTCACTATACTATTCTTAGAGCTGATTACTGCAGTTTAAGACATTAGCAATCTTATGCTTAACCATATTTTTGATGGCTTCTCTAGCCGGTTTTAGATACTGACGGGGATCAAAATCAGCAGGACTATTCGCCAAATACTCGCGGATTGAAGCCGTCATGGCAAGGCGCAGATCGGTATCAATATTTATTTTGCAGACTCCCATGGTCCCAGCCTTATGAAGCATGTCTTCGGGGACACCCTGCGCTCCCTTGATATCTCCTCCGTATTCGTTGCATTTTGCCACAAATTCCGGCAGTACCGTAGACGCGCCGTGTAAAACTAATGGGAAGCCAGGAAGCAGAGAGGCTATCTTTTCAAGACGCTCGAAATCAAGCATCGCTTCTCCCTTGAACTTATACGCTCCGTGACTGGTGCCAATCGCAACAGCCAGGGAATCACAGCCAGTTTTATGGACAAATTCGGCAGCCTGCTCCGGATCCGTATAGCTGCTGTCCTTAGCACTGACATTTACTGCATCTTCAATGCCGGCAAGTCTGCCTAATTCGGCTTCCACGACGACGCCTTTCGCATGGGCGTACTCTACAACCTTTTTGGTAACCGCAATATTTTCGGCAAAAGACAGCTTAGAACCATCGATCATCACCGATGTGAAACCGCCGTCAACACAAGCCTTACAAATCTCAAAGTCTTCCCCGTGATCCAAATGCAGGCAGATCGGCAAACCCGTATCCTCCACTGCAGCCTCTACCAGCTTCATTAAGTAAATATGTTTGGCATATTTCCGGGCACCCGCAGAAACCTGTAAAATTAAAGGTGCTTTTTCTTCCTTCGCAGCATCAACAATTCCCTGAATAATTTCCATATTGTTAACGTTAAATGCTCCGACAGCACATTTTCCATAGACTTTTTTAAACATTTCAGCAGAAGTTACCAGTGGCATATTAATTCCCTCCAGATATTTTTTATATGTATGCTTTTGTATAGTATTACCCAGTTGAAAAATTATTTTTACCGTTTTAGTGACGGCTTTAGTTTATATTAATTGCCTGAAAACTTCAATAGTCCTTATAAACTTACTTATTCATTCGACATCATTTGCCTACATTTTCATTATATCGATATGTCATATCATGCTTTCCCTTTTGACATCTTGACACTGTTTTGCTTGATCAATTATAGTATGTTTGAATGAAGAAAGTTATGTTCTGTTTTTCTTGTGCTGTTCAGTCAGACATCCATAAGGAGAATGCTCAAGGAGGACCTACAAATACCATGAAGAAACATGATATTATCCTAGTTGGCATCATTATCTTAATCGTGCTCATCGGTTTAGGTAGAATAAAATTCTATCAATCCCAAAATGAAAAAGACCTCAGGTTTGCCGAAATCACACAGAATAACGTGCTTATCGAACGTATTGATTTAAATGCGGTTCAGGAACCGCGGGAAATTACCCTTCCAGGCAAATACCATGAGATTGTTCTGGTGGAAAAAGGCCGCATCAGATTTAAAGAAACCAACTGTCCCGACCAGATTTGTGTCCGGACAGGCTGGCTGGAAAACCCAGGGGATTATGCTGTTTGTCTGCCCAATAAGGCAATTATCAATATTACTGAGAACTAAACTTGCGTTCATCTACCGGAATAAATGCAATAACACGACAATAACACCCCCAGCCAAAGGACTGGGGGTGTATGATTTGAATAGGAACTTTTACTTGAAATAATGGATGCCGCCCTCAAAAATGGGCTGGTATTTGTTGCCGGGGACGTTTACAGCAACACCGGTTCCGGTCCGTTCGGAATGCGCCATTTTGCCCAATACCCGTCCGTCAGGGCTGGTGATCCCTTCAATGGCGTCAAAGGAACCATTCGAATTATCCTTGCTATCGTTGCTTGGTGTTCCATTCAGATCGACATATTGGGTAGCGATCTGCCCGTTCTGGATCAGCTTGCTGATGACTTCAGGACTCGCGACAAATCTTCCTTCGCCATGCGAAACCGGAATGGTATGTGTCTCGCCCAATTCAATACCGCTAAACCAGGGGGAAAGTGTGGAAACAACCTTGGTCCGAGCCATGCAGGAAACGTGGCGTCCGATCTTGTTATAGGTCAACGTAGGATCTTCTGCGTTTATTTCTTTGATTTCCCCGTAGGGGACCAGTCCCAGCTTAATCAAAGCCTGAAAGCCGTTGCATATTCCGAGCATCAGGCCGTCCCGCTGTTTCAGAAGGTTCATGACGGCATCTTTGATGCGCGGGTTATTAAACAAGGTGGCAATAAATTTTCCCGATCCGTCCGGTTCATCTCCGGCGCTAAAACCGCCCGGAAGCATGATGATCTGGGAGTTATTGATTATTTTGACCATTTCTTTGATCGAACCTTCAATATCTGCGGCGCTGAGATTTCGAATAACCATGGTTTCGACCAGACCACCGGCTTTCGTGAAAGCTTTGGCAGAATCATATTCACAGTTTGTGCCCGGAAAAACAGGGATAAATACCCGTGGTTTTGCTGCTTTAATCGCCGGTCTGAAAGTACTGCGCTTGTCAAAGCTGACTGCCCGGGGTTTTTCGGTATTTTCGGCATTCTCAACCTTGCTTGGAAAGATTTTTTCCAGCGGCATTTCCCATTGGCTCAGCATATCCGTCAGCAGCAACTCGACTCCGTTGACAGCGATTGCTGGTTTCTCCTGCGTGCAGCCGAGTAATTCGTATTCGACATCGCCAAACAAAGCAGGCAGGTCAGCTTTCTCATCCAATTCCAACAGAATCGAACCATAATCTGTCTGGAACAGGTCTGAAGACTCTATTTGTCTGCTGAAATGGAAACCAATCATATTGCCGAAAGCCATCTCGCTGACAGCGCCGGCAATCCCGCCCATTCTGATCGAACGTGAAGAGCGCACCCAGCCTAACTGAATCAAGTCCAAGACCTTTACAAAGTTTTTTGCCGCCATAGTAAAGTCAGGGATTTCCTGTTCGTCCCGGGTCAGTTTCAGCAGGACCACGTTGCTTCCGGCCTGTTTAAATTCCTGGGATACGACTTTGCGGGCATCTGCAGTACAAACGGCAAATGCGACCAGGGTGGGCGGGACATTCAGCTCCATAAAGCTGCCCGACATACTGTCTTTTCCGCCTATAGCGGGAATGCCCAGCTGCTTTTGAGCATAATATGCGCCCAATAAAGCACTGAAAGGTTGCCCCCATTTGCCGGCGTCGTTGAGTTTGCCAAAATACTCCTGCAAGGTAAGGCGTATCTTGCGGTAATCTCCGCCTATGGCCACTGCTTTCGCAACGGCATCCAGCACCGCATATAAAGCCCCGTGAAACGGGCTCCATTTGGCCAGTTGCGGGTTATAGCCATACGTCATGATCGTAGCTGTCGTCGTATCACCTTCAAGTACCGGCAGTTTGGCAACCATGCCTTCAGCCGGGGTCAGCTGGTATTTCCCGCCTAACGGCATGAGTACCGATGCCGCGCCGATCGTACTGTCAAATCTCTCGATCAGTCCCTTTTTACTGCAGACATTCAAATCGCCTAAATTAGCATTCCAGGCTTTACGTAAATCCGGCAGTTCCCGGGTCACTGGGCTGGGGATAGCGTTAAAGTAATTTTGTGTTTCCAGCGGTGCTGCCACTTCAACCTTCGTCTTTTGTTTGACCCCATTGGTATTCAGAAAGTCACGGCTGAGATCTAAGATCGTCTTGCTCCGCCAGGACATTTTAAGCCGATGATCGCCGGTTACCCGGGCAATAATGGTTGCTTCAAGATTTTCTTCGGTTGCCAGGCATTTAAATTTATCCCAATCCTCAGCTGCCAGGACGACAGCCATGCGTTCCTGGGATTCGGAAATCGCCAGTTCTGTCCCATCCAGACTTTCGTATTTTTTTGGCACGGCATCCAGACAGATATCAAGGCCGTCAGTCAGTTCCCCCACGGCAACAGAGACACCACCGGCGCCAAAATCGTTGCATTTTTTAATAAGCGTACTGACTTCCGGGTTGCGGAACAGCCGCTGAATCTTTCTTTCATTCGGCGGATTGCCCTTCTGAACTTCGGCGCCGCAGCTGGTCAGCGATTCCAGCGTATGTTCTTTGGAAGAGCCCGTCGCTCCGCCGCAGCCGTCCCGGCCTGTCCTGCCGCCAACCAGCACGATCACATCACCTTCTTCAGGAGGTTTGCGGATGACGTTTTTTCTGGGGGCAGCACCGATAACCGCACCGATCTCCATTCTTTTAGCGATAAAGCCTTCGTCATAGACTTCGGCGACCTGACCTGTCGCCAGTCCGATTTGATTGCCGTAAGAACTATATCCGGCTGCAGCAACGGTGGTAATCTTTCTTTGAGGCAGTTTACCGGATAAAGTATCTTCGACCTTTGCCCGTGGATCGCCGCTGCCGGTGACCCGCATCGCCTGATAGACATAGGTCCGGCCTGACAACGGGTCTCGGATCGCACCGCCCAGACAGGTGGCAGCACCGCCAAACGGTTCGATTTCTGTCGGATGATTATGCGTTTCGTTTTTAAACATTACCAGCCATTCTTCTTCCCGGCCGTTCACCTCGGCAGTCACAACAATACTGCAGGCATTGATTTCATCGGATTCATCCAGATCATCAAGGAGGCCTGCCATTTTAAGCTCTTTCATCCCTATTGTAGCGATATCCATCAGACAAATGTCCTTAGTGGGCAGCTTGTCCTGATATACCTTAGCTCTGGAAGCCTTATAGCAATCGAAAGCCGTTTTGATAGGCCCGGAAAAAATTCCATCCTTAATATCGACTTCTTCAATTTCAGTCTGGAATGTCGTGTGCCGGCAGTGATCGGACCAGTAAGTGTCAATCGTTTTAATTTCAGTCATGGTCGGGTTTCTTTTTTCCGTATCCCGGAAATAGGACTGACAGAACAGCAAGTCTTCGACGCTCATGGCAAGATTCATGTGCTGCTGCATCGCAGTAATTTCTTCCGGTGTTTTGGTGATAAATCCTTCCATCGTTTCAACGTCGGCCGGTTCTGCTGCTTCAAATTCTAGACTCTGCGGTTTTGCCAGCGAAGCTTCCCGCGATTCGACCGGGTTAATGCAGTATTGTTTGATTCTTGCAAAGTCCTGATCCGATAGTTTTCCTTCCAGGATAATCACTTTGGCTGAAGCAATCAGCGGACGCTCTTTCTGGGTCAGCATCTGGATACATTGGGCTGCCGAATCCGCCCGTTGATCGTACTGACCTGGCAGATACTCCATCGCAAAGACCCTGTCCCCTGACGAGATGTCCAGCGTTTCCTCGTAAAGGATATCCAAGGGAGGCTCGGCAAAAATAATCGTACGGGATTTCTCATATTCTTCATCGGTAATCCCGGAAATATCATAGCGGTTGATCGTTCTGACCCCCTGCAGTCCTGCAATGCTTAAATTATCCCGAAGATCTGCAAAAAGTCCCTGAGCTTCGATATTGAACCCCTGTTTTTTCTCCACATACAATCTTTTTACAGCTTGTAACAAAATATAGTACCTCCATTTCTGGTGTGCAACATAATTCTAACTTCTGTCTTGTACATTTTACGCTCATGCAGTCCATATCACAATACCTGTTTTATTGGTAGACCCACTGCGTCGATTTTGTGATCCGCAGCATAAATACCGAATGGCTGTGCATATTGAGTCGAATATATTCGTTTAGTATTAGTATAATTCGAAAAGACTGGCCGTCAAGGGAAAACAGAATGTTCTGCAATTATAAAGTTGCCTATTCGAAATAGTTCCTTTACATGTATTTTATAGTAGAATTAACTAAGGGAAACACTGATTAAATCGCCCCCCGGACAAAAAAATGGTAAAATTAAAGAAAACAGTAACAGGTGGTAAAAATGGGGCAACAAACCTTTTCGGATATAGAATACTCAAACCGACGGAAGAAAAC